>PMHC01000009.1:947-10634 GCA_003156495.1 Acidobacteriaceae bacterium | reverse complement strand
CTTAGTGCTGTGGCTCCCCGGTCCCCAAAAGCGAGGGACCGGGGGCACCCATAATGGTGAAAATTCAAGCGGTCAGAGGCCTAGCGCGGGGATGAGGAGGTTGGGGAAAAAGGCACAAGAACAAATAACACTTACATGACGAGTAGGAGCAGCGGAATCCACGAAAGGAGCTATTACGCGAACTCCCGCTTAAGACGACGCCAGGGCAGGCTTCGCCCCCCTCAGTCCCATATACGGGACCGACAAACCATCTCTTCGAATACGCAAAACGCGTATCCATCAAACAGATTTCCGCTGCCACATCATCCAAAAATTTGCAGCGATTACTCGTCAAAATGAGCCAATTGCTCGCTCATCATTGCTTTCAACTATAGAAAACGCTTTGAAGTTAGCACGGATGCACAGAGCGATGCAAGGGAAAAGTACACTGAATGTAAAGCATTTGTGAATTTTAATCAAAAGTGGGACAAGACTTTCCGAATCCTACTTATATTGTCTGAACCTGTTGCAGCAGAGGTTAGAAATTTTCATCACGCGTTGAATCATTACCTCGATTGCCATTTCAAGCCGGCAGGCCTGAACAATGCGTCTGGGCAATGTGTCTGGACAGTCGGTGCGAAGTTTTCCGCACCGGCTGTGCGACTTCTGTACTGTTTTAGCCAGACGAGGCGACCTCTATACTAAGACTGAATTTAGTGGTTTTATAAAGGAGCTATACTACGGTGGAAAAACACATACAAAAAAGTGGAAAGTGGACGCGACGGGAAGTGATGCGCTGTCTGTCCGCAATGGGCGTGATGGCCACGGCAAGCTGGCCTCACAAGGCATATTCATTAAAAAGCAGCGGAAAGCAGGCCGGCAAAAGCGAAGACATTTTCGAATTCGTCAATATTGCGTACGGAACCGGCGGTCATGGCCATACCTATCCTGGAGCGACGGTGCCCTTCGGCATGGTTCAGCTAAGCCCTGACACGGGCCTGGGCGACTGGGACCACTGCTCGGGATACCATCTTTCCGACAGCTCGATTATCGGTTTCAGCCACACGCATCTGAGCGGTACCGGCTGCGCCGATCTGGCGGATTTTCTGGTGATGCCGCGAAACGGCGAGGTGAAGATCAAGCCCGGCGACGGCAAAATCCACGGCAGCGGCTATCGCTCGCAATTTTCGCACGCTAATGAGCATATGCATCCTGGCTACTATTCCGTGCTGCTCGACGATTGCTCGATCCGCGCGGAGCTGACGGCGACCGAACATGCCGGATTCCATCGCTACACCTTTCCCGAGAGCGAAACCAGTCATATCGTTCTCGACTTTACGCATTCATTTGGAGAGGTTTCCTGGTGCACCGTCCGTGTTTCCGGCAACGACACGATCCTTGCCGGCCATGCGACAAAGTCCTGGGCCGATGGGCGCGAAATGTACATCGCGATGCAGTTCTCCAAGCCCTTCGAGCGAGTTCAACTTTATTATGACGATCAGCCGGTGGATGCTATTCCCGACGGCGATCTTCACGGTAAGAGTGTAAAAGCCGTTGTTTTTTTCAAGACCAGCAAAGACGAACAGATCCTGATCCGCACCGGGCTTTCGGGCGTGTCAACCGAGGGCGCAGCGAAAAATCTCGCCGCGGAGATTCCCGACTGGAAGTTTGAAAAAATCCAGCATCAGGCGGAAACGATTTGGCGCAGGCAACTAGAAAAGATTCAGATTGAGAGTGCGGACAAAGACCGTAAGTCCGTTTTCTATTCCACGCTCTACCACACGATGCTGGCGCCGACGCTCTTTGACGACGTGGACGGGTGCTACCACGGCATGGATGGCAAGATTCATCAATTGGCGAAAGGCCAGCGCAATTACACGGTCTTTTCTCTGTGGGATACGTACCGTGCCGAGCATCCGCTCCTGACCCTGCTGCACGCCGATCGCGTTCCCGACATGGTCAACAGCCTGATCCGCATGGCCGAAGAGAGTCCGGAGGGGGTTCCGGTATGGCCGCTGCAAGGCAAGGAAACCGGCTGCATGACTGGGTATCATTCTTCGTCGGTGATCGCCGAGGCATTTGTGAAGGGCTTCAAGGGCATCGATTACGCGCGTGCGTACGCCGCCTTCAAGAAGCGCAGCTTTAAAGACAATTATCGCGGGTTGAATTGGTATCGCTCGATGGGATTCATTCCCGCGGATCTTGAAGAGGAATCGGTTTCAAAGACGCTCGAATACGATTACGACGACTGGGCCGTGGCACACATGGCGGCGCGGTTGGGTTATACGCAAACCGCCAAGGAGTTGGTGGAACGGTCGAAGAATTACCGCCATCTTTGGGAGCCCGAGAGCAAATTTTTGCGCGCGAAGCTGAAAGACGGCAGTTGGGCGACACCCTTCGATCCGATTGAGATGGGCCATTTCAAGAAGTGGCGCGACTATACCGAATCGAATTCCTGGCAGACGACCTTCGGCATTCAACACGATATCGCCGGCTATATCGAACTGTTCGGCGGCGACGAGCCATTTATTCAGAAACTGGACAAGCTGTTTAACCAGTCCTCCGCGCTGCCACCCGATGCGCCGCCGGATATTGCCGGAATGATCGGCCAGTACGCGCATGGAAACGAACCCAGCCACCACATCGCATATATGTACGCTTATGCGGGCGCGCCCTGGAAGACGCAAGAGCGCATCCATTACCTCAACATGAATCTGTACTCCAACGCGCCCGACGGCATGGCGGGCAACGAGGATTGCGGCCAGATGTCGGCCTGGTTCGTGATGAGCGCGCTGGGCATCTACGCCGTCGATCCGGCGAGCGCCTATTACGTCTTCGGCACGCCGCTCTTTGAGCGGGCGACAGTGCAATTGGCTGGCGGCAAAGAGCTCGTGATCGAAGCACAACGCCAAACGCCGGAGAGCATCTACATCCATGGCGCCCAGTTGAACGGGAAGCCTTATGAGAAGCTGTGGATCGAACATGCCCAACTGGCCAACGGCGCGCGGCTGCGATTCAACTTGCAAGCTAATCCGGATTTGCAATTCGGCGTGAGCAAGCAGAACCGGCCCATTTCGCGGTTGCGCCTGTCGTAAGGCGAGGCTTCGAAGCCGGCCAAGATTCAGGAAGTAAATTCCTGGCCAATTTCGTTTCCGTCAGATCGCGGTTAGCCGCGATCTGACGGGCGAACGATGTGGGCGAAATATAAGCTATTTCTTCAAAGCTGACGATTAGCACCATGCCCAGCTGATTTCGATCTTTTGCGCCGTGGTTCCCTGGTCTCAAAGTCGAGACCTGGAACACCCCATGGTGGCGCAAAATCATGCAGTCACGGACCCTAGAGCGCAAAATAGGAATATCTCATCTCTCTAAAAACGGCCGATAGAACGAGTCTCCTTGCCGAGAGAGAGGCATATACATGAAAATAAGGCCATGCGAAATTGTTTGGCCGTATCTGCCGTGTTTTGTCTATTTGCCGCATCCGCGGCGTTGTATGCCCAGGACGCATCTTCCGGGAGCAGCTCCACTTCAACGCCAGACTGCTCCGACACATATTCCGGATGCGCGCAAAACCAATCCACGGACGCTATGGATAAAGGGGGAGGGGGTTTTAACTCTTCGAATACGGTCGATTGGCCTAGCACTGGCAACAATGCGGACCCGATGCAAAACAATCGCGATTTGTCATCATCGAGTCACCAGCAGACGAACACGCAGAATGAATCAACGGGCCTCAACTCTACGATGCAGACGCAGCGGCTGCGCCAGCCCCCACAATTTCCGCCCGATAAGCCTTCTGAATTCCAGAAATTTGTTGCGGCCACGACCGGCCAGCGCCTGAATATTTATGGCGCAGATCTGTTCCGCAACGTGCCGACAAGTTTTACCCCCAGCAACCTCACACCGGCCAGCTCTGACTACATCATCGGACCAGACGACGAGTTGCGCGTGCATATTTGGGGAGCAATCAGCTACAACGGCAATTTGCGCGTCGATCGCTCGGGCAACATCTATTTGCCACGCATTGGAGTGGTGCATGTAGCCGGCCTAAAATTCTCTGAACTCGACCAGCATCTACGCGCGGCCACCGGGCGCGTATTCCGCAATTTCGATCTCTCCGCTGAACTCGGGCGCATCCGCTCCATCCAGATTTACCTTACCGGGCAGGCGCGACGCCCAGGCGTGTATACCGTCAGTTCGCTGAGCTCGCTGGTTGATGCGCTTTTTGCCGGCGGCGGCCCGAGCCCGCAGGGTTCTCTACGTCACATTCAGTTGAAGCGCGACGGCAAGATCATTGTCGACTTCGACCTTTACGCGCTTCTGCTGCGTGGCGACAAATCGGGCGATGCGCCACTGCAAGCCGAAGACGTTCTCTATATTCCACCGGCGGGGCCGCAGGTGGCCGTGATCGGCAGCATTCGCGCTCCGGCGATCTACGAATTGCGCGCGAATGAAACGATTGGCGATGCGCTTGAAGCCGCGGGCAAGACCTCGGCTTTGACCGCGCAAACGAAGGTTTCTCTGGATCGCGTAGAGCAAAATCAGCGCCGCGCCATGGAGTTTGCGCTCGACGCCACGGGGCTCTCCGCGCCGCTGGCGGACGGCGACATCGTACGCGTTTATTCGATTATTCCGGCGTATCGAAAAACCGTGATTTTGCGCGGGAGCATAGCCAATGCGGGACGCTATGGCTGGCATGAAAACATGCACTTAAGCGATCTGCTCCCGGATCGCGAAGCGTTGATGAGCCGCGATTATTGGTGGAAGCGCAACCATCTTGGCCTGGCGTCTCCCGAGTTCGAATCGCAGGTTTCCACCACCGACCCGTTATTGGCCACTCTCACTGACAAAATCTCCGGCGCAAGGGAAGCACAAGCCCTACAGGCCAACAACAATAGCGATACCAATGCGGTTTCGAATGCCACGCCACAAGATCAGCAACAAACTTTGCAGCCGATGCAACAGCAAGGACAAGCCACAAATTCCAACCGCAACCGGGCTAACCAGAACGCCGGTCCGGCGTCGCTGGCCGCGCCAGGCCAAAGCGATACGGAAATTGATCCAGTGACCGGCCAGCCGATTGCCCATAAGAATACAGTTCGCATCGTAGCGCCTGAAATCGACTGGAATTATGCGGTGGTCGAGCGCATTGATCCCACAACGCTGAAGACTTCGCTGATTTCTTTCGACCTGGGTAAATTGGTGCTGCAGCACGACGGCAATCAGGATCTGGCGCTGGAGCCGGGCGACACCGTTACCATTTTTTCGCAGGGCGATATTCGTGTCCCCATCGACGAACAAACCAAATACATTACCCTGGAAGGCGAAGTAGTTCATGCCGGAACGTATAGCGCGCAGCCGAACGAAACGCTGAGAGACATTGTGCGGCGCGCCGGCGGCATTACGCCGAAAGCGTATCTTTATGGCTCGGAGTTCGATCGGGAATCGACGCGTATTTTGCAGCAACAACGCATCGATGAATACGTCCGGACGCTCGAACTTGAAACGTCGCGTACGACGATAGCCTTTGCAAATTACGCGTCTTTGTCCGGGCAGGGGGGAATGCAAGCTCCTAACACAACGGTGCAAACTGAATTTTTGAACCAATTGCGCAAAATCCGCGCTACCGGCCGAGTCGTTTTGAGCATCAAGCCAACGAGTAATGAGATAGACGATCTTCCCGCGCTGGTTCTCGAAAACGGCGACCGCTTTATCGTGCCGTCGATTCCCGCGACGGTAAATGTTGTAGGCGCGGTCTACGATCAGAACTCTTTCCTCTACCGTCCCGGCAGTGTCGTAAACAAATACTTGCAGATGGCGGGCGGCACGAATCGTAGCGCCGATGGGAAAAAGGCCTACGTCATTCATGCTGACGGTTCCATGCTCAATCGCGATACGGCCTCTAGCTATTGGGGAGATTCTTTTAAACATGCAAAGCTCTATCCTGGCGACACGATCGTTGTTCCAGACAAGAACTTCAGACCGAATCTTGGCCTGAAGAACTTCTTGGAATGGACGCAGATGTTCTCTCAACTCGCCATGGGCGCGGCTACGATTTCGCTGCTGAATTAGCTTGGGCGGCGGCTTACGGATGGAGCTTGATGACATGACGGCCATGGAGTGGAAGGGGCTTGTATAGCGCGGCGACGGCTGAGTTCAGATCGCTACCATCAGGGGCACGAGGGAGAGGAAAGCATTCAATGGCTTCCTTTCCTTCATGCCCCAATTTTGTTTCGATCAGCTTATGTTTCCGGTGAGCAGAATTTGCCGCTAGGTCTATGACCGAATGCTTTCGATGTTTGATAGGAAGCGATCCCCGTTCTCAAAATCAAGATCGGGGGCACCCTTGATGGCGTAAATTAGAGCGTCTGATTGGCGGCGGCAATGGCTTCGATCAGAGCGTCAAGGGATTTGTAGTCCTCAGCCGAGGGCAGGCCTTTGATCAGCACCGGCTTGAGAAACTCCACTTGAGTTTTGAGGCCGGCGAGCAGCTCTTCGATTTTTTTCGAGATGACGTTGCCGCCCCATCCGAAGGAGCCGATGGTCGCGACGAGCTTGACCTTGGGACGTAGCGCATTCATCAGATAGGCGGCGCTGACGATGTCTGGATGCGGGCCGGCGAGCACGGCGGGGGTGGCGAAGACCACGGTTGAGGCTTCAACCAGCGAAGCGGCGAAGCGGCCCGGATCGCCGCCGACCATGTTGAAGGGCAGCACGGAAAGCCCGCGCTCCATCAGCCGGTCGATGAGGTAGCCGACCATCTGCGTAGTGTCGCTGTACATGGAGACGTAGGGAATGACGACTTCACGGCGCGGCGGGGCGACGGCCCACTGCTTGTAGAGATCGAGAATGAAGGCTGGGCGCTGATAGACGGGGCCGTGACCGGGAGCGATGCAATCGATAGCCAGGGGAGCGAGTTTTTTGAGATGCTTTTGAATGTGCACGCGGAAGGGCATCATGATCTCGGCGTAGTAGCGCTTGGCGGCCGAGTAGACGCGGCGCTCATCGATGGCGAAAAGATCGCTTGAAGCCAGATGCGAACCGAAGAAGTCGCAGGTGAAGAGAATTTTGTCTTCGGCCAGGTAGGTGACCATGGTATCGGGCCAGTGGACCCAGGGCGTGGAATAAAAGCTCAAAGTTTTGTTGCCGAGCGAAAGCGTGTCGCCCTCTTTGATTTCGATGAAGCGGTCGGCGGGGACCGGCATGGAGTCGGCGATCAGCTCGCGGCAGCGGGCGTTGGTGACGACTTTGGCCTCGGGGAATTGCTTGAGGACCGCAGGGATCGAGCCGGAATGATCCTGCTCGGCGTGGTTGGAGACGATGTAGTCGAGCTTGCGCAGGCCGGCTTTTTTCAGGCACGCCAGATACTCGGCGGTGTTAGGCGGATAGACCGTGTCGATGAGCGCAGTTTTTTTGCTGCCGCGAATGAGGTAGGAGTTGTAAGTGGTGCCCTCGGGTAGCGGCACCAACTGATCGAAGAGCCTGCGATCCCAATCGATGGCGACTAAAGACAGAATGTCGGGCTTGATTTCTCTGGCGATCATGTAAGTCATCTCCTCCTTGTACACTTCCGCGCAACCCGCAAGGCCGCGCACGAAAGCGCGGCGCCCCATGGGCGGCTTCAGGTTTGGCTAGTGGCGGACGGTCTTACATATAAGCCCCGCGGACGGGGTTGTTAGCTGGCCGCAAAAACCATATCTTCTAGAAACAAGATTAGCGGCGGCTGCTGGTCCGCAGGTGTGATCCGAATCACGCGCAGGCGCTCAACGCCCCGCATTCTGCGACGATGGCGCGGCCAAACGCGGATTCGCGTATGATGAAGAGAGTGGGGCAACGACCCTTACGCCCTCACAAACGATGGTTCTCATCGATCCAGATTTGGAGCCGGACCGGACGGCCTTGAACAAGGCGCGCGCAGCAGGTGCGCGGAGTTCGGTATCCCTTTCGACAATCAAGCTGCGAAGGAGCGCCCCGACGCGAGCTTTGGCGCGCGTGGATCGTCTGCCTACGCCGCGTACGCTCGACCGTTTTCAGGCCGAGGCGCAAACGGCGGTGCGGCTGCGCGGCGAGGTCAGCGTGCTGCTGACCACCAATAAGGCCATTCGCAAGATGAATCGCGAGTTTCGCGGGCTAGATAAAGCCACCGACGTGCTATCGTTTCCGGCCGAGATGCCCGGTCCCGAGAAGATCGCCGGCGATTTGGCGATCAGCGTGGAGACGGCGCGCAAGCAGGCAGCGGCCTGCGGCCACTCGCTGGGGACGGAGATCAAAGTTCTGATGCTGCACGGGCTGCTGCATTTGGCCGGCTACGATCACGAAAGCGATTCCGGCCAGATGCGCCGCCGCGAGCAGCAACTGCGCGCGCGGCTGGGGTTGCCGCTGGGGCTGATTGAGCGGGTGCAGGCGGCTGCCGGAAAAGAAACTGAATTGGCGGCAAAACGCACTGAAGATGCGCCTCCGGGGCTAAAGAGGCCGCGGAAAAAACCGATAGTGGGCGATAATCGATTAGCAGGGCCTAAAGGCCGCGCTAATTTAGCGGCAGTTTCGGCACGACTAAAGTCGTGCCCTGACACAAAACACGCTCAAATTGGAGTTTTACCGCAGCCTGTAAAAGCCCGGATCAATTCCGTGCCCGCTGCGGCACAACCGAAGTTGCGCCCTGACACAAAACGCCATACCGGAAAGACGCGAACATCAACTCGAGCGCTGGCCAAGCGGAGCCGGACGCTATGAAAGTGCTTGCGCTTGCACTGCTCGCGCTATTGGCCGCGATTGTTACGCTGGCCGCATACATCGTGCGCATCTACGCGGAGTTCGGCAAAATCCTCAGCCGCGAGGAACAGGAAAACCTTGACGCGTGGGAAGAGCATGTGGCGCCGCACTTGGGGCTCGATCGCGAGCACGCCGCGTTGGCCGCCTCCGTTTTGCAGCAGTTGGCGCTGGGGCTGATCGCGCTAGAATTTGGCGCATTGTTATTCTTGCGTCCGACGCGTCTCGCTTCGCCCACAGCGGGCGAGATTGCGCAGGCGTTGCTTGCCGTCGTTCTGGTGGTGGTTTTTGCCTGCCAACTGATTCCTCTGCTGCTCTTCAAACGCACGCGCGGATTGTGGGCTCGCCGGCTGCTCTGGCCGATTCGCATGCTGTTGTGGATGGTCGCGCCGGTCACGGTCTTCGTAAGTTTCTTTTCGTCGGTGGCCTCGCTGGCCGAGGCTCCGGCCGATCCCGAAGAGGAGCCGGCTCCCGACGTCGATGCGCTGATCGAAGCCGGCGAAGAAGAAGGCATTCTCGAGCAGGGCGATAGCGAACTGGTGCGCTCGGCGGTGGAGTTTGGCGACAAAGTCGTGCGCGAGGTGATGACGCCGCGGCCGGAGATCTTCGCCGTCTCGGAATCGATCACGCTGGAAAGCTTTCTGGAACTGCTCAAGCAGCACAACTACTCGCGCGTGCCCATCTATTCTGGCTCGCTCGACAACATCAAAGGGCTGGCCTTTGCGCACGATCTGCTGCAGATTGCCGATGAGGAGGCACGCACACGCACCGTGGCCACGATACTGCGCTCGGCCGCGTTTGTGCCTGAGACCAAGCGCGGCTACGAGCTGTTGCGCGAGATGCAGCGCGAAAAGCAGCACATGCGCATCGTGATTGACGAGTATGGCGCGGTGGCGGGGCTGGTGACCATTGAGGATCTGCTGGAGCAGATCGTGGGCA
>PMHC01000009.1:0-931 GCA_003156495.1 Acidobacteriaceae bacterium | reverse complement strand
CTGGGCGATCTGCTGGGCGAAACGATGGAGCCAAGCGAAGATTATGAGGCCACCACGCTCGGGGGTCTGGTGAGCGAGATCGTGGGGCGCATTCCCAGGGCCGGCGAAACGGTGGTGCTCGATCCGCTGGGACTGCGAGTGGAAATTGTTGCCTCGACAGCGCGGCGCATTGAGCGCGTACGGCTGTTTCCGCCGGTGGCGCGGCTGCCGTTTCCGAAGGAAGCGTAAGCGCCTGTGGCTGCCTCCCGGCTGTTGCCGAACACCCGGCTTTATACTGGATGGGTTTCCAACCATCCAAAAGGATNNAGGATGTGAAAGATGGCACCTGCATCCAGCATTCTGCGCTTTGCGCAATCTGTTGCCTTCCTTTTGCCCGCTCTGGCTTCCCCTGCTATTCAGGCGCAGAAATCAGCGCATAATCCCGAGTGTGGGAAAGCCCAAATCTCCATCGCCGCCTCAACTTTTCTCACCTTCGGGAACGGAACCATCGCCATAGAACTACCCTCTGGGTGGGTGCGCGACGAGAACAAGAACAATCCATTTTTTCTGTTGCGGGCCGGCGATCGTTATGAAAGCGCGCGGACGCTGATGTACATCCGTGTGCAGAGCTTAGACGGCTCCTTCGAGCGGTCGGTGAAGAACGACGAGGGTGACATTCTTCAAAGCGATCCCTCTGCGCAGATTCTGGACGAGCCACCGCTGGAGATTCTCGAAAAGGGCTGCCCCGTGTGGACGCAGCGCTTTATCTACCAATTGAAGCAAAAGACGTACGTCGATCAGGTGACTAAAATCAGCATCAGCGGCCTGCTGTTGAACGTGGTACTTTCGTCCGAAAGCAAAGCCGAGATCGCGCGCTACGAGAAGGACTACGAATTCCTTCTCATGCACCTTGGCCTTGTTATGAATGCACAGTGAGCCGGCTGTCCGCTCT
>PMHC01000005.1 GCA_003156495.1 Acidobacteriaceae bacterium | reverse complement strand
CAAAACGTCGGGCAGGCCAGCTTTAGAATGAACATGTTGCAGGCAGTGGGGATTTCATTAACTCACTTTGGCTCACCGAACGTGCAATAGACGCATGGTTGGATACCCGCGCCATTGCGCAGAAGGGAGAAGACGGAAGTGAGAACGAAACGAGCACGATACCAACAGGGGAGCATTCGTAAGGTTCCGCGAGCCACTGGTTTTCGTCTGGGAAGTCCGGTTTTCCGAGTGGCCGGCCGGCAAGCGCCGCCAGCGAACAATGATCTTCGATCCTGCCGAGTACCTCCCACGAAAAAGACGTGCGCCGGGCGCTGGAACTGACCGTCTCCCAGGTCAACTCGGGGAACGGCGCGGAGAAGGCCGACGCCAAGTTCATGGCGATCTGCAATTTTTACCGGCAAGAGCATCTGCCATCTCTGGAGTACTCCACCCGGTACACGAACGCCTATCTGCTCGACGATTACATCGAGGCGCATTTCGGACATATGCCTATCCGTGACGTAAAACCTCTGGAGATAGACCGTTGGCTTAAGAGCCTTAAGCTAGCGGCGACAACCAAGTCCAGTCGCTCAATTCCTCTGGTATAAGGCGGGCCGGGCAGGTCAATCCTTCATTTTGCTATTGCTTTGGTATCAACAGGTGAAGCGGCTGCTTTGAGCCGCTTCACCTGGGCAAACGCTATTTGCAAGCGTTTCCGTTGACAGCGAACGCAGTGGGCACAGCGTTCGTGGTGTTGTTCCAAGTGCCGTTGAATCCCATGCCGGAGTAGGTGGCGCCGGCAGCGACCGCGCCGTTATAACTCAGGTTGGTGATCGCCACGTTGGCGCCGCTCTGCGTGGCCGTGCCATTCCACAACTGCGTGATGGTCTGGCCATTGGCAAAGGTCCAAGTCAGCGTCCAGCTTGTCCACGCCGTTGAGCCGGTGTTTTCAAGAGCGATGGAGGCGCCGAACTCGCCCGACCATTGGCTGCTGATGGTGTAAGTCACATGACAGCCCAGGCTGCCCGTTGCAGAATTTACCGTCAGCGTGAAGGTTGTGGTTTCAGTTGTTGAACCGGAGACGCCGGTCACGGTTACGGTGTAAGAGCCGGTTGCCACCGAACTGCTGGCGGTCAGCGTGAGTATGCTGCTGCCGGTGGTGGGATTGCTCCCAAATGCCGCCGTCACGCCGCTAGGCAAGCCGGAAGCGCTCAGCGTCACACTGCCCGTGAAGCTGCCCACATCCGTCACTGTAATCGTGTCCGTTGTGCTCGCGCTCGGTGCCAAGGAAACCGTAGATGACGATGACGTCAGCGTAAAGCCGGAGGACGGCACGATCAGCGCCAGCGTAGTCGAATGAGTGATCGATCCGTCCGTTCCCACAATCGAAATATTGGTCGTTCCGGCCGGAGTACTGCTCTGCGAGGTGAAGTTCACCGTCGAGGTTCCACTGGTATTTAGCGAAGAGGGGTTGAAATTGGCGTTTACTCCGCTGGGTAGGTTGGCCGTGCTCAGCGCCACGTTTCCCGTTAAACCGCCCACAAAGCTGACTGTGACTGTGGCCGTGGGATTGGAGTTGGGCGGCAGCGAGAGCGAGGTAGGCGAAACCGAAATGGTAAAGTTGGGTTCCGCAGTAACAGTCAGAGTCAAAGTCGTCGTCTCGACAGTAGAACCGCTGGTACCGGTAATCGTTACCGTTGATGTTCCGACCGTTGCCGTATTTGTTGCGGTAAAGGTCAACGTGCTGCCCGACGATCCGGAGACCGACGCTGGACTGTACGATGCCGTCACGCCCGTGGGTAATCCGCTTACCGTCAAGGCTACCGTGCCGGTAAAACCATTGATCGCCGAAACTGTCACGCTGTCCGTTGCCGATGTCCCCTGTTCCACGGAGACGGCAGAAGCGGTGATCGTGAAGCTTGGCGACGTGCTGCTTGAAACGACCGGATCGGCGTTCTGCACCAGCGTGGTGAAATACGCCGGCCAGAATGTCCCAGCCTGGGGGGAATTCGCCACCGCATCGGTGGGTTCGTTGTTGGCAAGCGCGTTGTCGTGCGTGGGATTGCAATTGGAATCGCCGGTCGTCGAAGTGACCCCATTCCACACGCTGCCCGGATAGTTGCCATCGGACTCGCCCGGCGGCTTGATCCACACATAAGCCGAGAGGTTGGCAAAGCCCCCCGGATTGGCCGTGGGAGGCACGCCTAGGCCGGCATTAGGTTGATTGCACCACTGCCCCATGTCGGTGCGCAGGTCGATCTTGCTCGCATCCACAAAGGTATTCAAGCTGGTGCTGGTGCTCGCTCCGGTTGGACGAAGAGAACTACCCCAGCCATTGCGCGATGTATCGATCAGAAAGCCCAGCGTGGACGGGAATCCACCACCTGCAACCGTAGTGGAGTTGTCCTTCAATGTCACCGTCGTCGTCGTAGGCGTGGTGAGGAGGGTCCATAAATCGTTCGCGTAATCCTCTTCGTCGATCTCTGGATTCCACTGGAAGAAGCTCGAAGAATACACCTCGTTTGATGCGCCAGTTCCACCCACCGCCGTATTCCAGGACATGTACGGCTCTTTGAGAGCTCCATAATTAGCCGTGTTGGTAATGAAGCCATCGATGCTGGACACGCCGTCGGTTAGCTCCTGCGTGGCAAAGTTATGGAAGAAGGTCACCGCGGCGGCCAAGTTCGACGGCCAGCCAAGCCAGCCATGGTGCCCTACGTCCAGATAGGTGTAGACGTTCGACAACGGATGGAAGGTGTTGATCGCATAGGCTATACCCTGGACGTACACTCCACTCATGGAAACGTCTGAGCCACTCGTATTTGTCTGCCCATTGTTGGCCGCAATGCAGTTGGCCAGACTGAACGACTTGCCGGTATTGGTGATCATGCTCGGCAGCGAATCATCCTCAACGACGAGCACAAAACGGATGTTCGAGTTGCTCGCGTACTGCGACAAAATGTTATAGATGGGAGTAATGTAGTTGTTCTCGTACTCCTGCAATCCGGTTCCGGTCAACGTCTCCGAAGCCCCGGTTGAACCGATTACTGTATCGCCACCGGCAATACTCAACTCGCCGTTTGAAGCCAGCGCGGCGCAATCGCGGTCGGGCAGATCGTAGATCACCAGCGTGACCACGATCGGCGTGCTCCCCGACTGCTGCGCCAGCGCATCCGCAATGTGTTGACTCAGGCTCAGACGGCCACTGTTGGCCGCACCTCCATAAATTGCTCCGATGTGGTCTAGCCACACCGCTGTTGGATAGCCGGCAACCACATACATCTGGTTAGCCAATGTAGAACCGGAGGTTTGCGCGGCGGCAACAGACTTGACCTCATTTGCCCAGTCCGGGCTCACGTACTGTGTGGCGCCCGCATAGGGATTGGTTACGTGCTGCGCACGCCCTGTGTGTACGGTGAAAATCAGGATAGAAATGGTTAGTACGAGCAATACGTTCCACACTCGGCGGGGGGCGCATGTCGGAACTAACGGCATGGTGAGACTACAGTACATAGCTCCTCCTGTGCATCCAGCGCTCACATGGCGAACCTCCGCACGAAAGCGCGACGATATGATGCCGTTATCGAAATCGATAAGGGGCGTACCAAGGCAGTTCAAGCAGCCTCAAAACATGAAATTGAAGACAACCACCGCGGCAATTTGAACAGCCGGGGAGCAGCAACGTGCAACGCAACGCCAGGCGCGAGGCCATTCGCGCTATGGCAGCGGAGCGTTACCCAGATGAACGCCATCATGAAATGCGATGCTATCGGCATCTCATCGGGAGCTCTTTTCGAGGCACCCATGGGATCGGTGTGCCGATCCCAGTTCTCCAGCAGAGTTGAACAGTAAAACGTTTGAATTAGTACTGTAAAGGTTACCGACGATGTAAGGCTAAGGTAACTTAATCCATCAGCACTCTCTCTGGCGTAGCGTCTCAATCATCGGATCAATTAAGAACTTATCCGTGAATAGCGATGGTCTGTTCACTACAGAAAACGAGGCTTCCCGCTTTCTGCCGCTTAGTTACAACTGGAATCCTAGCT
The DNA here is from genome assembly GCA_003156495.1 of Acidobacteriaceae bacterium. Taxonomy (GTDB): domain Bacteria; phylum Acidobacteriota; class Terriglobia; order Terriglobales; family Acidobacteriaceae; genus Telmatobacter. The sequence goes on along the minus strand of PMHC01000005.1, from coordinate 5,356 downwards.
CTTGCCCTCTGTGGCCAAAACAGCCAGCCCCAACCCCCTGACACATCCCAGCCTCCCGCCCAGCATCAGCATTAGCAGCAGCGCAGCCCCGGCGGCGACGTTGGCAGCGGCGCAGGAGACATCGGCAAAGGAATCGCCAAAGGTACCGGTGCTGCAAGTCAAGGGAGTCGGAAAAGGTGCGGGCGATCTCGTTATCCTCCACCCCACAGACGCCACCGGCTTCATCCGAACCACAAAACTAAGGAAGCTCTGCACAACCGGGAGTTTTGCGGCCCCCACGATCAACCCACTACCCACTGGCTGAAAAATTTGTAGCATTTGGGTAGCAAATACCGCCGATTGGGCCGGCGTAGCCGGTTTTTCCACCTCATAAGTTTCATTAGATCAATGATATGGTCTTTCACCCACAACATGGCATGAAAGCATTTCATCGCTAATTTTGGAATGATGATTTCCTCAATGTTGTGCAGTATCACAGCGAGCAGCTTCGAGTGTCCTCGCGCATCTCCAGCAAAAACGGCGGCCAGAACGGAATGATTGTACACATGGAAGTAAATTCTTAGTCCAGAGCCGACGACTGGATGCGGTATTTAGCACCATTCTCCTGTACTCGATTCGCTTTTGAGCGGACTATGGCAAGTAGTAGCGGAAGGAGGTCTCGAAGATGTTATCGAGGCCCTCGGGGGCAAGGCCGTTCTGATCGGCCCAGGTCTTGCGCTGGGCGTAGCCGTATTGAATACCCTGGCGGAATCGGCCTCGTGCGCCTTTGTAGAAGTCGTACCAGTAGCCCACGGTAAATTCCTGGATGTCGCGGTTGGTTGCCGAGCAGGAGCTTGGCGTAGTTGGATAGTTGGTTGTGCCGCCTGTTCCAGTCGGCACGGGTTCGGTATTGCAACCGGCATTCGTGTAACTGCTGATGGTGCCGACGCCATAACCCAGCGGATTGCCGGTGGTGAGGTTGGTGTAGTTAGTGCGCTTCACATAGTCGCCGCCATAGTTCATATATACATCGAAGCGCGGCGTAGCGTGCCATTCGACGGTCGAAAGCGCGGACCATGTATGCAGCGGCGATAACTTTCCATCGGGACGAGCAGTCACGTCGGCAATAGTCGAAGTGCCGTAGCGACCCATGCCCGTGCCCCATAGACCTTTGAGGCCAAGATCAAAACGTTTGTTCAGCACTGCGCGACGCGCGCTGGCGCCGATGCCGCTGCCGGCTTCGGTATCGTTGTAAGCTCCTGCGCTTGTTGCCGTGCCCGCCGCAATTTCAGCTTTGGTTGCATTCGGATAGAGCCGTGCGCGGAAGAAGCGCGAGACGCCGAAGAGCTCGTAGTGGCCGCCCCACTTGGGTTCCCAAGCCATCTTGGCGATAAAGTCGGGAACCGCGTTCATCGAATACGTCGTCAGCAGGCCTGGCGTAGAACCGTTCGAGGTATTCGCTGCGGCGTTGTAGTTGCCGCCGTTCGCGCCGGGGCTGGCCCACAAGATCAGCGGCAGACCGGTTACGTCGCCGTTGACCACAGGCGAGAGTGTCTGTGGGTTTTCGAGCGATGCTGCTGCCCAGAAATGCGGATTAACTTGCCTGGTGATACGGAATCCATACTGCCGCGCCCAGACGAAGCCCGGCACGTAATTCGGGTCTATGGACTGCGGCGTGGCTTCAGAGCGCAGAGTAAGTCCAGACTTATACTCTGTCGCCAAGGACCACATCTGGCCGCCCGCGAAGCTCCATCCGCTGGCCGTCTCAAGTTGGCCCCATATCTGGCGCTGGCGCATCACATAACTGTTGCTCTGGTTGTTGTTCGAGTTTGTGCCCGAACCGAGAAAGTCCATCTCGAAGTAGCCGCGGAAGGTATTGTGCGCACCTTTGCTTTCAGCAAGCAAAGCAAGGCGTGACTGGCGACCGGAGCCGAAGAACTCGCTAACCTTCGACAGATCCGAGCCGGTCAGTGGAATCGAGGTCCATGCCGTGGGAATATCGCCGCCCGTCGCGTGATTGCGGTCTACGGTCTCAGCCGCCGTGAAGCTGCCCGCAGGCGAGAGCGTGATGCCCTTGTAGTGCAGAATGTCGGGATGTTCGATGGCGGCTTTGGTCTGCTTCTGATCGTCCTTGATGGTCTGCGCGAGAGTGGTCGCATTGCCTTTCAAGTCGGTCACCGCACCTTGCAGCGTGTTGACCGCGCCAGCATTGGCCGTCGTCGCCTGCTCGACGCCTTCGGCCTTGCGACTGGCCTCGGCGGCTTCGGACTTTGCTGCGGCGGCGTCCTTTTGCGCCTGCTGCAACTGCTGCCGCATCTGCTCCATCTCGGTTTGAATCTTCTGCATGTTATTGAGCAGTTGCTGATTCGTTTGCTCAAGCTGAATCTGCTCCGCAGTTTTCTCTTGCGCCTTGGGCTTCGGCTTCGCGTGTTTTACGGACGTCTGCGCGGCAGCGAAACACGTGGACAACAGTATTGCGGCCAATATCTTTCTTCTTACATTCATTCTGATTTCTCCCCTTCATCTGCCGTGCAAAACTGCAAAGTCTTCTTGTATTCCAACGGACTGGGGTTACTGCTGAAAGAGGTAGATGTTCATGTCCTGGGCTCCCACAGCATACTTATAAGTTGCCCAGTTAGTGGAATGGATAAAAATGGCGTACTTGCCACCGGGATTACCGACCATGGCCGTTCCTGAGAACGTGCAGGTGACATAGCCGTCGGAGTTGACCCCGGCAGTTCCCTCTCCGGCGGTAGCGCAACCCTGGTTAGGATCGAGAACGGTAATAGAGACGGAGTTATACCGCCCGTTGTAGGTCGAATCCTGCTTGCCGAGGCTGATGATGGTGGTAGTAGTGGAATCCAATCCCTGCGTAACATCGCCGTTGAGATATTCTTCGCCAGTCAATCCAGTAAAGGAAACCGGGACGGTGCTTGTCGCAAGGGAACTATAGCCTGGCTCATAGATAAACCCAAGATAGGATTTCGATGTGGATGTTATATCCGAGGTTGTCAAGGCCGATGAAGGCTCCGCCACGCCGACGACGGAACTGCCGTAAGGGCCGCTCGTTATGATCCCCCCGGATCCTGGAAGGGTGGTTCCAAGGGGAACGCTCTGGTCGGCAACGAAGAATCCGGTAGGCCCGATCCAGATATTCGACTGTATCTCCGCGGATGGGAGTTTGTAGTCGAAACCTAAGTCATTCAGCAGCGTCTCGGTTCCGGTGAAGCTGGTTCCGTTGAAGTTGATGGTAGAGAGATTGCTGCTGGTGCTGCATGAAGCGGAGAAGGAGGCCGGGCCAGTGTCATAATTGCCTTCCAGGTCCTCAAAAGCCCAGGAAGCGCCGGTGGTGTCGGTGCTGGCGACGATGCTTCCGTAAGGTAATTCACCACCACCCGCCCCATATAGAGCAATCGATCCCAGATATTGGAAGGTAAGCCTGCCGGTGATGGGATAGCACACGGTCTGCGGAACTCCGAAGACGGGGGCGGTGGTTGAGCCTCCCGGACGCAGGATGGCCGCGCGGCCCTCAACTTCAAGCGCCAAGCCTGCCGCGGTGCTTCCCGAGGTCAGCACCGTGAATCCGTTGGCAGTTGTCATCGTTCCGCTGGTTGCGGTGGCCGGATAGGTGACCGGCTGATAGCTGTAGACATCGTTAGTGTTGTCGAGGGTGAAGCTCCACTCCCCGGGAGTCTGCGTGCCGGTGTAGGTATTGACCGGGCCTGCCGTCGCGGGCGTTGGCAGCCCGACGGTAGCGGATGGATCGGGAACAACCATCGTAGTCTTGCCGCTGCTGCAACCAGTGCAAGCGGCAACCGACACGAACGTCAAGGCCAGGAATGCATAATTGCGAATGTGATTGAGAAATCTCATCCTATTTTTTCTCCGTGTTGAGGGTGAACTTCCGTTTTGTGCGTTGCGCATGTTCGTAAGTCACCTTTCTCAGAAGATCAATTTAAGCGCGAACTGGATGGTGCGTGGGCGGTGCGCATCGACCGGATGCAGGAAGGACTTTCCGGTAAGGCAGTCTGTTCCGTCACCACCGGCGGCGCTGTAGTAGGCGGCATCGCCTCCGTAGCAACTGACTTCGTTTTCTGCCTGGTTGCCCAGCGTCGGATCGTAGATACGGAACTGCGTGGTATTGAAAACGTTGAAGGCTTCGGCGCGGAACTCCGCGCTCATTTGGTTGAAGACCGGGAAGCGCTTCAGTACGGCCATGTCGGAGTTCCAGCGGCGCGGATTATTGAGGTCGTTGCGTCCCGCATTGCCGAAGGTCAGCCCACGCGGAGCGATGAAGGCCGCAGGGTTGAGCAGCAGCGGACCGACGCTCTTGCTGTTGTTACCGCCAGCGGGTTTGTGCGAATGGGCCGAGATACCGGAGAGGTCGGGGTAAGAGCCTGACCCAACGCCGTTGGCAACGCCCGCGTTATCGAGGGCGCTGATGCCGGTTGGGGAACCGTTGTTGACGACGGTGAAGGGAATGCCAGTCTCGAAAATCGTCAGACCGCTGAGTTGCCAGCCGTCCAGCACCGCTTTGACGACATGGGAATTCTGCCAAGAAGTACGAGACTCAGGCGTATTGGCGTCGTCAACCGCGTGCAGAAACGTATCGAAAAACTTGAGCAGCGGCAGATCGTAGATGTAGCTGACGTGCAACAGGTGCCGCTGGTCGAAGTTAGAACTGGCGCGGTTGCCCTTCAAGTTGAAGGAATTGACGAAGGTTGCATCTGACCGGTCTGAGGCGTTGTCGAGCGAGTGGCTGTAGGTGTACGCCACGCCCAGCGTGAGCGGGCCTTGTATCTTGCGCAGCGTGGCCTGGAATGCGTTGTAGCTGGAGTTGGCAACGTTCTGAAGAGAATAGATGTCGCCGATTCCACGAGCGTAGGTGCGCAAGCCGTTAGGCGATGAGGGACTGCTTGAAGATGAGGCATAACATGCGGCGACCAGATTGTTATAAGCCGCATCGCCGGATGCAACAACCGTTCCATTTCTCAAATAAAAGCTGGCCCCCGATGATGTTGCATTGCAATCGCCAACACCTGAATATGCGCTATTTGTATATACCGGGTTCGCTCCCTTGGTCATCATCGGCTCATGCGCTCCATAGGGATTGCTACTGGTTGGAGTCAACTGATTGGTTTCGAGTTCAGCCGTTAGATGGGTTCCCTTGCTGCCCACATAAGCGAATGTGGCCAGCGCATTGCCGGGCAGTTCGTGTTCGATGCTGGCGCTCCACTGCTGCACGTAGGGCCAGACCGCCTTGGTGGGAATGGCGGTGACATTGATCGGAAAGGCGGTGCTTTCAAATTGATCGTTGTAGTGACCGTCGTCTTCGCCGATAACACCCCAGCCTTGCGGATTGATCTGGGTCATGCTG
>PMHC01000240.1 GCA_003156495.1 Acidobacteriaceae bacterium | reverse complement strand
TCGTTGGTGGGCTCGTCGAGGACGAGCAGGTCGGCGGGCTGCAGCATGAGGCGAGCGATGAGGACGCGGGCGCGCTCGCCGCCGCTGAGGCGCTCGACCGGCTGATTGAGCTGCTCGCTGGTGAAGAGGAAACGCGCGGCGTAGCTGGCGACGTGGACGAGGCGATCCTGATAGATGACGGAGTCGGAATCTGGCGCGAGAGTGCGGCGGAGGGTGAGCGAAGTATCGAGCTCGCGCATCTGCGAAAAGTAGACGATGCGCAGGCCGTGAGCGCGGCGAATTTCTCCTGCGCTGAGCGAAAGTTCGCCGGTGATGGCGCGCAGCAGAGTGGTTTTGCCCGAGCCGTTGGGGCCGGCGAGGCCGAGCTTGAGTCCGTTGGTGAGGATGAGATTGACGCCGCGCAAAATTTCGCGGCCGCCGAGAGTGACGGCGGCGTTTTCGACTTCGACGAGGTGCTTGGTTTGACGGCCGGTGGCATCGAAGCTGATGCCGGCCGAGGTCGTGTGACTGCGCGACTCGGATTCACGCAGCTCGGAGATGAGCGAGTTGGCATTGTCGATGCGGGCTTTGGCCTTGGTGGCGCGAGCCTTGGGGCCGCGGCGCAGCCATTCCATTTCCACACGGACGCGGTTGCGAAGGCTTTCTTGGGCGCGCTGCTGCCAATCGACGTAGGCCTCGCGATCTTCAAGAAATTTTGCGTAGCCGCCTTTAACGCGCAGCAGGCCCTCGGAGTAGATGCGGTTCAGCTCGACGACTTCGGCGGCGGCGTTTTCAAGAAAGTAGCGGTCGTGCGTGACGACGACGTAGGCGAAGCGCGCGGTGCGGAGCAGATCCTCGATCCACTCGATGCCTTCCAGATCGAGGTGGTTGGTGGGCTCGTCGAGGAGTAGCACGTCAGGCTCGGTGACGAGAGCTTCAACGATGGCGAGGCGTTTGCGCCATCCGCCGCTGAGGCTGGCGGCTTCGCGATTCATGCCGGGATGGGCGGGCGCGTCATCTTCGGCAAAGCTGGCGCGGCCCAGCGTTTCGCGCAGGCGCTGTTCGCGGTCGGTAGCGGGGACGGAGGCGCGCTCGAGGGCCGCCTCGACGACCTGGCGGATGGTGAGGCCGGCGGCGTAATCGGAGATCTGGTGGACGTAGCCGACGCGCGTGCCTTTGCGAAAGGAGACTTCGCCGGAATCGGGTTCCTGCTCGGCGCCGAGGATGGAGAGCAAAGTTGATTTGCCAGTGCCATTGGGGCCGATGAGTCCGATGCGGTCGCCGTCGTGGACGGCGAAAGTGAGGTTCTCAAAAAGCGGCGTGACGCCGAAGCGTTTAGAAATATTCTGTGCAATCAGAATCGGCGGCATATCTTCAGTTTACGGGGAGAGGGCGAATCGAGCGGCGCGCGCGTTTTTTGCCGGCGACGGAGTGCTCTTTGTCGGCGTGCTGATGTAGACTGCCCAACGAGGTGTTAGCGTCATGAGCTTCCGTCATTTTTATACCCCCGTAGTCTTTCTTGGGCTCGCATCGATGCTTGCGTTTAACGGATGTAAATCCAAAACGCAGCCGGCCAGCAGCAATCAACCGGCAAATGCTCCGGCCGCGCAATCGCAACAAAATCCGCCGCAGGCCGGCGGCGCAACGCAAGCGGGCGCAGCGTCGGGTGCAGTGACAAGCGCTGCTTCGGCCGCGCCGCAGACGCCTCCACCGCCGCCCCCACCGCCAGTCGCCGTCAATCTGCCCGTTGGCACGAGCCTGCGCGTGCGCCTCGATGAGGATCTCGGGTCGAGAATCAACCATCCCGGCGACGCATTCAGGGCGACGATGGCCGACAGCGTGGTGATTAACGGCCGAACCGTGATTGCCAGGGGGGCGCGCGCCGAAGGGAGTGTTGTGGACGCCAAAGCGCTGGGGCACATTAAGGGCGAGGCGAGGCTTGAGCTGCGCCTGGAGCGGGTGCACACCAAATGGGGCAGCTATCCGGTGGCCACCAGCTCGATCGAGCGCGCGGAAAAAGGCAAGGGTAAACGGACGGCGGAGTTTGCCGGCGGCGGCGGCGCATTTGGCGCGATCGTGGGCGCATTGGCCGGCGGTAAAAAGGGCGCACTCATCGGCGGGTTGGCTGGCGCCGGAGCGGGCACGGCTGGCAGCGCGATGACGGGCAACCAGGAGATTGTTCTGCCCGCCGAAACGCTTTTGACCTTCCGCCTGGAACATTCGGTTCACATCGTCGAGCAGAAATAAGACGATTTCATTCAGGGCCTGAAGGTCGCGTCGATTTTGCGACAGTTGCGGCACGACTCAAGTCGTGCCCTGACACTTCTTGCAATGCCCAAGAAGTGTTTCCGCTCGCCGCGATGAGCCTTCAGGCGACGCTTTCCACCGCAGCCGGCGCAGATGCTTTTTCGACGAGCATGCGCGTGTTATCGGCCATCAGGCGCTGAAGAACCTCGGCCGGCATGGGGCGACCGAAGAGCCAGCCCTGGGCCAGAACCGATTGCTTGGCGTCGGCAAAATACTTCGCCTGCTCGTCGGTTTCAATGCCTTCGGCGACCACGTTCAGGTTGAGCGCTTTGGCGATGGCCAGAATCTGCGGCAGGATTGTAATCGTAACCGCGCCGGTGCCGATCGATTGGGTGAAGGAGCGGTCGATCTTGATGGCGTCGACGGCCAGATCCTGCAAATAGGAGAGGCTGGAGTAGCCGGTGCCGAAGTCGTCGATGTGTACTTTGTGGCCGTGTTCGCGCAGCGCGTGGATGGTGTGAATGGCGGCTTCGTGGCGCACCGCCGAGCTTTCGGTGATCTCGATGGTGAGGCTTTGCGGCCTGACGCGAGCGTAGGCCAGGGCGCCCTCGAGCGTGAGCAGAAAGGCGGGGCTGTTCAGATCATCGGCGGTGACGTTGATGCTGACCCGGAAGTCGGGATTTTCGCGGAGGGTGGTGGCGAAATCGGCCAGCACGCGCCGTAAGACCCACTGTGTCAGCTCACAGACAAAACCGTTTTCCTCGGCGACGTGCACGAAGACGTCGGGGCTGACGGGAATGCCGTCCTCGTTGGCCCAGCGGGCGAGGGCCTCGGCGCCGGCGATGCGGCCGCTTTCCAGATCGACGATGGGCTGATAGAGCATCCACAAATCGCCCTTGCGGATGGCGCGCCGCAACTGTTTGGAGATGGCCTTGTTGCGCCGGTAGAGCAGGGAAAGCAGCAGGCCGACCAGCGCGCCGAAGAGTCCGCAGGAGACCATGCAGCCGACGAATCGGGTGCGGGCGGAAGCGACAATTTCCGGCAGCGAGGTGAAGGCGGTGACGCAACTGAAGAAGCGGATGGAGCAGCGGGTGGCGTAGAGCTTGTCCCCGAGCCAATCTTTGCCCTCGGTCGAGAGAATTTCGGGGCCGGCCAGCAGCGATTCGCCGAGCAACAGGCCGTGCCGCTGCGTCGGGGCGTCGGTGACGGTTTCGGTGAAGTGCAGCGGAGCCGGCTCAATGTACATGCGGGCCAGCGGGGTGTAGACGACGAAAGAATGGTTTCGCTGCAGGGTGATGGCGGTCAGGCTGTTGTCGCGATACGGCGTCAGTCCTTTATAGATCTGGGTGCCGTCCTGCTGCGTAAAATCCGGATTGAGCTGGTTGCCGAGCTGGGCGGGTCGGCCGAGTTTGGCCGAGCACTGGATCTGGCCATCGTCATTCATGTGCCCGGTGTCGATAATGAACGCGGACTGGTCAATTAACGCGTTGAAGTACTGAATTTCAGCCGGCGAACAGACGGGGTAAGGCGAAGCGTCTACGGCCGTCAGGGCCTCGCGCAACTCCGCGGCGGAGTTTTCTCCGTTGGTCATCAACTGGCTGGCGTAGTTGTCCAACCGAATCTCGGTGATCTGCGCCGTGATCCAGCGAGCCAGAAAGTAGCCACCAACAACTCCACATGCGGCCAGTGTCGTAATGGCCACAATCGTAACTACAAACCGCTGCCGAAATGTTGGCATGATCGATCAACTCACAAGTGACTTGTTTTCGGACAATAAAGCTGTTTCCCATTAAATTGGGTCTATGACCTTCTCATCGGTAGGGTGATTAGAAACTTTATGGTGCTTCAAATATGTTCAGCGTGTCACATAAGGGGAGGGGAGCGCGCCGGTGACTTGGCGGAGCCGGCGGGCGGCGGGAGCGTTTTCTTTAGAGCGGCGGCGACTTCACGCCGGGGCGACTCTGGTTTAAATGGTTGAATTTCGCGGCAAATCACTGTATCCTTATTACGCAGACACGTTTGTCCGCCAGGTCTTACCGTGTACGCACCGGCTGGCGGAGAGATGAGTGGGCCGAAAGCCCACTTTTTATTTGCGGCAAATTTGCCCCGGGAACAAGCTTAGAAACCGACAGCCGGATCGGGGCAAGGCTGCGGAGATTGATGGCGGTAGATCTGAACGAAATCCGGAAGGCGGCCGAGCGCGTGGCGGCATCGCACGGGCTCGATGTGGTCGATGTCGAGTTGATTGGCGCGGCCAAGGAACGCACGCTGCGGGTGAGTTTAGAGAAGGACGCCGCCGGCCGGGCGCAGTTGAAGGCGGCGGCCGAGGCCGGCCAGGATGACTTGCCGGAGAAGCTGCGCGAGGGCTCGCTCTCGTTCGAGCAGCTTTCTGGGGTAACGCACGAGGATTGTGCGGTCTTCAGTCGCGATTTTGGAGTTTTGCTCGACGTGGAGGAGCTGGTTCCCGACGCGGAGTATACGCTGGAGGCCAGTTCACCCGGTCTGGACCGGAAATTGATCCGGCCGGAGGATTTCGAGCGGTTTACCGGTTGCCTGGCGAAGGTGCGGACCTTCGAACCAGTCCGTAATAATCGCCATTGGCAGGGGAGATTGGTCGCGGGAGAGAAAAGCCCGCTGGAAACAGGAACGATTACGCTCGATTTAACGGCGGTGAGGCAAAACAGCAAGAGCCGCAAGGCGGGCGTGGATACGGTGGAGATCGCTTTGAGCAACATCGAGAAAGCGAATCTGACGCCGGAAATCTAGCTGCTAGCTACTAGCCTCTAGCTTCTAGCCTCCGACGATTGGAAGGGTTATTCCGGCTTCAGTAAAACCGGGAAAAAGGCTAGAGGCCGGCAGATCGAGGCCGGCTTACATTGAGATTTGAACGCGCCGGGGAAACCGCAAGTTTTTTCACCGGCAGAGAAAAGGGTAAGTAAGTATGGCCACCAGCGCTTTGTATCAGAGTATCGAGCTCCTAAGCCAGGAGAAGAGCATCGATCCGTCGATCGTCGTCGGCGCGGTCGAGGAGGCGATTGCCCTGGCTACGCGCAAGTACTACAAGACGCAGGAAAACATGCGCGGGGAACTGAACAAAGAGACCGGCGAGATCACGGCCTACATCTATAAGACGGTGGTTGCCGACGAGGAACAGGTCGAGGATCCGGTGAACCAGATCACGCTGGCTCAGGCCCAGGAGTTAACGCCCGGTGCCGAAGTCGAAGTGGGCAGCGAGATCCGCATCTATCGCGATACCAGCCCGCTGGGGCGGATCGCGGCGCAACTGGCCAAGCAGGTCATCTTCCAGAAGGTGCGCGAGGCCGAGCGCGACACTGTTTTCCAGGAGTACGCGCACCGGGAAAAAGAGGTGCTGACGGCGACCGTCAAGCGGATCGAAGGCCAGGATGTGATCTTCGATCTGGGCAAGGCCGAGGCGCGCTGCCCCAAGCGGGAGCAGTCGCGGCTGGAGCAGTTTACGGTGGGCGAGCGGACGCGCGTGGTGCTGTTGAAGGTGGATCGGGCGGCCAAGGGGCCGCAGGTGGTTGTTTCGCGCGCCGCGCCGGAACTGGTGCAGAATCTCTTCCAGTCCGAAGTGCCGGAGATTTACGACAACACGGTGTCGGTGAAGGCCATTGCGCGCGAGGCCGGGGAGCGGACCAAGATCGCCGTGCAGTCGCGGGATAAAGATGTGGACCCGGTGGGTGCCTGCGTGGGCATGAAGGGAATGCGCGTGCAGTCGATCATCCGCGAGTTGCGCGGAGAAAAGATCGACATCATCGAGTATTCCGACGAGATTACGACCTTTGCCGAGAAGGCGTTGCAGCCGGCTAAGGTGAGCCGCGTTTCGATCGTCGATTTGACCGAAAAGCAGCTCGAGGTGATCGTAGACGACACGCAGTTGTCGCTGGCCATCGGCAAGAAGGGCCAGAACGTACGCCTGGCGGCCAAGCTCCTGGGTTGGAAGATCGACATCAAGAGCGAGGAAGAGAAGCGCCAGGAGGTCGAGCAGCAGATGCAGGCGCTGGCCGGCGCGCCGACGACGCCGATCGAGCAGATCAGCGAGTTGGGCGACACCATTATTCAAAAGCTGGTTGCCGCGGGCATAACGACCGTCGAGGCTTTGGCCGATATGACGCCGGAGCAATTGGAAGAGATTCCGGGTATCGGCGAAAAGACGCTGGAAAAGATTTCGGTAGCGGTGCGCAATTACTTTGCCCGCTTTGAAGATGGCACGGCAGATCCAGTTTCCGGAGCCGCTGAACCGGGCGATGCGGATGTGGCTTCAGATCCGGCGAAGAGCTCGGAAACAGATGAAACCGGAGCCACGGAAGTGGCTGTGACCGAAGGTGAGCGCGCCGCGGTTGAGGCAACCGACGAGGCGGAAGCGGAAAATGACGCCGCCGTCATCACCGAAGCGGAAAATGTCCGCGCCGAAGAAGAAGAGAACCTTCCCGCCGCCGAAGAGGACGCGGAGGAATTCCGCAACGCGGCCGAGACGGCCGTCGAGGATATTCCTCCTGCCGATGAGGCGGAAGTGGAGACATTGGAAGACCGGCCGGCCGAGGCGCTTGACGAAGATGCACAAAGCGCGGAGCAGCCGCTGCTGGAAGAAGACGAAAACGGCAGTGCGGCAGACAAGGACGATGACGCGTAAGATGCGCCACAATCCTTTCCAGGGCCAAGAAACACGATCACGCAACAACAACGCGGCCAGTGCCATTGAGGTAGCTATGAGCGACTCGTAGTGGTATGGCGGCAAAAGTCGAAAAGAGGCGGATGAGTAAGGTTCGTATCAATGATCTCGCGAAAGAGCTTGAAATAAAGTCTCGCGCGATTCTCGACATTCTTCCCGAACTCGGTATCGCCGGGAACAAGACCCATTCCAGTTCGCTGGAGTCGGGTGAGGCGGATAGGGTGCGTGCGCGTTTAGCGCAGAATGCCCAGTCTGCTTCGTCACCGGCCGCGCCCGCCCGTTATGGCGAGCAAAACATCATTCCTAAAATTGACCTCTCTCATATCTCCAAGCCCGGCGATGTGCTGAAGGCTATTCTGGCCAAGAAGCAGGAAGAGGAAGAAGAGTCGCGCCATCTTCGCGTGCCGGCAGCTCCGGCCACACCGGTCAAGCCCGTGGTCGTTGCAAAACCGGCCGTCGTGGTTACGACACCGCCAGTGGCAACGCCGCATCCGGCGCCGCGCAGGATTGTTCCGCAGCCCCGGCCCGCGCCGCCGATTATCGCTCCACCCGCGCCAAAACCCGCTATCGCCAGTCATCCGCCCGTGGTGGCCGTGGTCGCCAAGCCGCCAGTTGCTGTGCATCCGCCAGTCGCCGCGCATCCGCCGGTTGCCGTCGTGCATCCGGTAGTTGCCGTGGCGCACCCAGTGGTCGTCGTTGCGCCGCCGCCTGTGGCCGTCGCCGTAGTCAAGCCGCCGGTTGTTGTGACGCCGGTTGCTCCGCACGTGCACGAGGGAAGGCCGGTTGTCGTTGCGGAAAAGCATCCCGCGGTTGCCGTTCCGGCCGCCGCAGTCACTCCCGCGGTAAGCGCGCCTGTGGTGCCGCCCGTGGCCGTTACCGAAGCGGTTGCCGCTTCGCCAAAGGCTGCCGAAGTTCCGGCAGCGGAGAAACATACGACAGCTCCTACAATCGCCGCGGCCTCTAGCACTTCCGCGCCTCGTACTCAAGCGCCCGCGCCGCCGGCTAAACCGGCTCGCCGCATGGTGATGCCGCAGACCGGGCCCCGGCCCGTGTACAAGGCTTCGGTTCCCGCCAGCGTTCTTGGTGGCGGATTGCAGCGTGGCAAGCCGATCTTCGATCGCCGGCCCATGGGCCAGCGTACGCCCACGCCCGGCGCAACAGGAACATTCGCGAACGGTCCCCGGCCCAAGCATCCTACACGGACTACCTCCGGCCCGATGGCTCCTGGCGGACGTCCTGGTTTTGGAGCGCGTCCCGGCTTCGGAGCGCGTCCCGGTTTTGGCGGTCCACGGACTGGCCCCGGAGGCGCGCCGCCGACCGGCGAGGCTCCACGCCCGCAGCGCGCTTCATCACGCGGCCGCGGCCGTGGCCAGCAGCAGTACCCCAAGACCAAGGAAGGCCCGATGAAGGGCTTTGTACCGCCTCCTCGTTATGGCGGTATGCAGTACAGCAACGAACCGTTGCCGATTACGCGCGAGATCACGGTCACCGAGGGCATCAGCGTTAAGGATCTGGCGGAAAAGCTCGAGGTGCGCGCCAAGGATCTGATCGCTTCATTGTTGATGGGCGGCGTCTTCGTCACCGTCAACCAGTCGCTCGACGCCGAGATGGTTAAAGACGTCGCCGCCAAGTTCGGCGCTTCGTCAAAGGTCATCACCTACGAAGAGGCGTTGGAGAACGAGGCGATCGAGGATGTGCTCGACACCGATAACACCAACATGATCGAACTGGCGCGTTCGCCGGTGGTCACCGTCATGGGCCACGTGGACCATGGCAAGACCTCGCTGCTGGACGCGATTCGCGAGACCGACGTGGTTTCCGGCGAGGCTGGAGGCATTACCCAGCACATCGGCGCCTACAAGGTGAAGTTCTCCAAAGAAGGCTCTCCGGCGCACGGTCGCGAGATCGTCTTCCTGGATACGCCGGGTCACGAGGCATTTACGCGCATGCGCGCCCGCGGCGCCAAGGTCACCGATATTGTAGTGATCGTGGTGGCCGCCGACGACGGCGTGATGCCGCAGACGATCGAGGCCATCGATCACGCCAAGGCCGCCGATGTTCCGATCATCGTGGCCGTAAACAAGATCGATAAACCCGAGGCCAATATCGAGCGGGTGAAAAAGCAACTCGCCGATCGCGGTCTGATTCCCGAGGAGTGGGCCGGATCGGGCCAGCAGAGCACGGTCTTCGTCGAGGTTTCGGCAAAGAAGCGCAAGAATCTCGATCTGCTGCTGGAAATGATCTGCCTGGTCGGCGACATCAAGGCGCCCAAGGCAACGCCAGGCCGCAAGGCCGTGGGTTCGGTGCTCGAGGCCAAGCTCGATCGCGGCCGCGGCGCCGTGGCCACCGTTCTGGTGCAGGATGGAACGCTGCACTTGAACGACAGCTATGTGGTGGGCAACACCTATGGCAAGGTCCGCGCCATGTTCGNNGTTCGACGACCGCGGACGCGCCATCAAGGAGGCCGGGCCGTCAACGCCGGTCGAGGTGCTCGGCTTGGAGGCAATGCCAGACGCCGGCGACACCTTCCTGGTGGTCACCGACCGCGACAAGGCCAAATCGATCGCCACCTATCGCAAGATGAAGGCGCGCGAAGCGCAATTGGCCAAGAGCTCTCGCCTCTCGCTGGAAAGCCTCTCCGAACAGGTGAAGCTATCGGGCGTGAAGGAACTGACGTTGATCATCAAGGGCGACGTGACCGGATCGGTGGAAGTGCTGGCCGATTCGCTGACACAGATGTCCACCGAGAAGGTGCGCGTCAAGGTGATTCGCGCCGGGGTCGGCTCGATCACCGAAAGCGACGTGCTGCTGGCGACGGCTTCCAACGCCATCATCATCGGCTTCAACGTCCGGCCGGAGCGCAAGGCCGCCGAACTGGCGCAGCAGGAGAATGTCGAGATCCGTTTGCACTCGATCATCTACGAGCTGCAGGACGAGATCCGCAAGGCGATGACGGGACTGCTCGAACCGGCCTTCAAGGAAACTCCGTTGGGCAAGGCCGAAGTCGTCAACATCTACCACATTCCGAAGGTGGGCACCATCGCCGGCTGCCGCGTACTGGACGGTACGCTACGCCGCGATACCGATGTGCGCGTGATGCGCGAGGGAGCCGAAGTATTCAAGGGCAAGATCGGCTCGCTCAAGCGCTTCAAGGATGACGTACGCGAGGTGACCAGCGGCATGGAGTTCGGCATCGGCATCGCGAACTTTAGCGATCTGAAGGTCGGCGACGCGCTGGAAGCCTTCTCGACCGAAAGGCTGGCGGTGGATTTGGGGGCGACGCTGACTGCAGCAAAAGCCTAAACCGCTACAAAACGAAAAAATCACGGCCCGCCCATCGCAAGAGAGGTGGGCCGTGGTGCGTAGAGGGGCTGGAGTATTCACAATGGGGGGGGCGGAATGTTGATTGACTCGTATCTCACATCCCACCCTAGCCGCAAAGAGCGCGGCTAGAATGGGGCACCCAAATTTTTTTTACACCGTTGCTGAAGAAATCCTAGTAGGAAATTTCGCGCTGCCAGACGGCGGCGTCAAAGTTGTGCGCGCACTGGTAGCCGTCGCTTTTGTAGAGCTTGACGGCGCTGGAGTTGGATTCGGTGACGGTGAGGGAAACCTCGGCCGCGCCGTGGCGCATAAGGCTGAAGGCGGCCTGCGCCAGCAGCAGGCGCGCCAGCCCATGACGCCGATAGCCGGGATGGACGCAGACCTGGGTGAGATGCCCGCAACGGTCGCTGATGCGCGAGCTGAGAACCATGGCGGCCAGCTCGTGGCTGGCCCGCTCCACCAGCACGTAGGAGGCCTGCGGTGAAAAATTGCCGCAGCCGGCGTAATGCACGATGTTATTCAAAAAGCGCATGGCGCCGTAAGCCGAACGGTACTGGTCGTTGATCAGGCCGTCGGGGTGGTCGCCGTAGGCGGTGCAGATCAGCCGCGAGGCCGCCGCCAGGTCCGCCTCGTTCCACGAGCGCAGTTCCAGTCCGGCAGGCAGATTAGCCTTGGGCTGGCTCCAGCGCTTGTTCAGCGGCTCAACCAGATAAAGCCGGCGATAGAGTTGGAAGCCTGCCTGGCTAAAAGCGTCGGCCAGCGTGCCGGAGGGATGCAGAAGCATCTGCGACTCGATGCGGTCGACGTGGGGGGAGTTTTGCAGCAGCTCGAAGAGATGGCGCAGCAGCGTATTCTGCGTGAGGTGCACGGGGTTGATGACGCTTTGGGCGCCGGGCATGGCGAAGACATCGCCGATGACGGCCTTGGTGCCTTCATAGACGCAGAAGACGTAGCCGATCACGCGCCCGGCCTCGATCGCCGCATAGCCGGGCAGCATACGGTTATCGAGATACTGCATCAGCAGCTTGACGGAGTTGCGATAGTCCCAGTGCAGGCGCTCGCCCCACAGATCGCACTCCGCCTCAAGCAGGGGACGCAGAACCGGTGCCGCGAAGTGCCGCAGGTCCAGAATCTCGACGGAAGCGTCCGATGTTTGCATTCGTCCTCGCGGTTGCCGCGGATGGATGCCGGCTACCGGCCTCCTACCCAATAAACTTCCAATCCCTGCTCGGGGTAGCCGAAAAGCTGCTTATACTGGCGGCCTTCGAGCAATTCTTTGAGCGCCATTTGCGTGTCGAGGTCGGTGCCGTGGCGGCCCTGGACGCGCGCCACCAGCAAATGCTGTTCATTGGGCACGCCGCTGCCATCGTAGTTTACGACCTCTTTGTTGCGATAGAAGGCCAGTCCGTACTCCACGTCGCGGCGCACGCGGAAGACCGCGACCGTGGTGTTGGGCGGCGCCACGGCCGCCAACTGCTCGGCCAGCGGCCGCGCGGAGTAGGAACGGTTGAGCAGGTGAATGACCTGTTTGGTGGCGGGTATGCCGGGAATGCCGAAGCATGGCCCCACGCCGTAGATGAATAGCACCAGCACGGCGAGAATTCCGCAGGTGGCCGCGCTCAGCCGGGCGATGCCGAAGCCCTTGACCACGACCAGAACCAGCAAACCAGCGCCGAGCGCGGCCAGCGCGGCGGCCAACAGCGCGCGCGTTGGCGGTTGCGCCTGATTGTGATTGACGAACCAGGGCAAAAGAAGCATGACCATCGTCATGGCGGCGCATACGGCGGCGTGGCCGAAGAGCAGCCAGCGGTTCATGCCCTTTTTGCGCAGGCGGAAGAGATAGTCGCCGGTGAGGATGGTGATGGGCGGCAGCGCGGGCAGAATGTAGCCGGGCAGCTTGGATTTTGAAAAGGAGAAAAAGATGATGGGAATCAGCGCCCAGATCACCAGAAACTCCGGGAAGGCGTCGCCGGGGCGGCAGGCAATGGGGCAGCCGGGTTTGGAGTAACGCCGTCGCCATTCGGCCACCGAAGTGAGAATGCCGTCGATCAGAGCGCGTACAGCGATCACCGTCCACGGCATCAGCGCCAGCATAACTACGACCAGGTAGTACCAGAAGGGCTGAATGTGCTGAAAGCGGTCGGTGGCGAAGCGCTGAAGATTGTGTTCGAGAAAGAACTCGCGGAAGAAAGTTGGATTTTGGTGTTGGACGGCGATGAACCACGGCAGCACCATGGCCAGATAGAGCGCGATGCCGGACCACCAGATCGAGCGGCGCAGAATGCTCCAGTCGCGGCGCAGAAAGGCGAAGGCGGCGACGATGCAAAGCGCTAGAAAAGGCGCGACCGGGCCTTTGGCCAGCGTGGCCAGGCCGGTGAAAAAGTAGATGTCGTAGAGCCAGAATTTGGAGTCGGTTTCATACCAGGCGTACCAGCCGAGCAAGCCTATAGCCAGCGGCGCGGCCATCTGCATGTCGGTCGAAGCGCCGCGGGAGAATCCAATTACGCCGGCGCAGGCCACCGAGATCAGGGCCGCGTCCAGATGCCCGCCAGGCCGAAAGCGGAGCATGTGCAGGTAGATCAGCCCGACCATGATGAAGGCGAAGGTGGTCGAGGGCAGCCGCGCGCTCCAGTCGTGCACGCCGAAATCCTGAAAGAGGAACATGGCGCGCCAGT
>PMHC01000269.1 GCA_003156495.1 Acidobacteriaceae bacterium | reverse complement strand
GCAAGTGCGGCGTCTTTGCCGAAACCGACATCACCGGCCTGCAAAAACAGGGCGTGCCCGTCGATCAATTGATGGCCTCGCTCTTTCACGCCATCGTGGCGCAAAATCTTTCCGTGCTCACGCGCGGCAACACGCTCTTGCCCAAAGTGATTTTGCTCGGCGGACCCAACGCCTACTTTCCCGGCCTGCAGGCGGCCTGGCGCCAAGGTCTGCTCGATCTCTGGCAGCGGAAAAATATTTCTCTGCCCGCGAACGCAACCGCCGACTCGCTGGTTGAAGCGCCCGCCATGGCCGAATACTTCGCCGCCATGGGTGCCATCCAGTTCGGCGCCGCAGAAGCCGAAGAAACGCACTACCGCGGCACGCAGGCCCTCGAACAGGCCATTGCCAATCGCGAAGCCGACTACGCCGCCGCCAACGGAGCCGGCGGTCTCTGCGCCAACGCTGCCGAGCTGGAGCATCTGCGCAAAAACTATTCGATTCCCGCGCTGCTTCCCCTGCTTCCGTCCAATGAGCCCTTGGATATTTATCTGGGGCTGGACGGCGGCTCGACCTCGACCAAAGCCGTCGCGCTTTCCTTGAGCGGCGAGTTGCTCACCAGCGCCTATCAACTCTCCCGCGCCGACCCGATCACCGACGCCATCGCCGTGCTTAAAGAGCTCAGCCGCAAGTTGGCGATCGACCAGCGCAAGGTCAACGTGCTCGGCTTCGGCGCCACCGGCTATTCAAAAGATCTGCTGCGCAAAGTTCTGCGCGCCGACGTGGCCCTCGTTGAAACCGTCGCTCACGCCAAATCCTCGCTGCGCCTCTTCCCCAACGTCGACGCCATCATCGACGTCGGCGGCCAAGACATCAAAATCATCATCCTGCAAGAGGGCGCGGTAAAAGATTTCCGGCTGAACACCCAATGCTCGGCCGGCAACGGATACTTTCTGCAGGCCGCGGCCGAAGCAATCGGCATCGCCGTCGAAGACTTCGCCGACACCGCTTTCCGCGCCCGCCGCGTCCCCGAATTCAGCTACGGCTGCGCCGTCTTTCTGCAATCCGACATCGTCAACTTCCAGCGCCAGGGCTGGCGGCCTGAAGAAATTCTGGCCGGACTGGCGCGCGTGCTGCCCAAAAATGTTTTTCTCTATGTCGCCGGCATCTCCAACGTCGCCACGCTCGGCCGGCGTTTCGTGCTGCAGGGCGGAACGCAAAAAAATCTCGCCGTGGTCAAAGCCGAGTTGGATTTTATTCGCGAGCATTTTCACGGCGAGGGCGAGCCGGAGATTACGGTTCACCCCAACTGCTGCGAGGCCGGAGCCATCGGCGCGGCGCTCGAAGCCCGTGAAAATCGGCGCGGCGCGCAGGCCTCGAATTTTCCCGGCTTCGAATTTCTTGACAGCCTCAAGTATTCGATCCGCCGCGATGAATCCACCCGTTGCCCCTACTGCGCCAATCGCTGCCTGCGCACCTTCGTCGAATTAAGCGGCGACGCGCAACAGCCGCAGCGCGTCATCATCGCCACCTGCGAGCGCGGAGAAGCCGAAGACGCCAGCGTCGCCAAAAAAATCAACAACGCCTGGTATGTGCTCCGCCAAAACGCGCCCAACTTCGTACAACTGGCCGCGGAAAAAGTCTGGCTCCCGGCGCAGGTTGAAACGGCCATCGCCAAAGGACATTTGGCGCACCATGCCGCCAAGGCAAAAAAACAGTTGCGCGCGCAAATCAGCATCGGCATTCCCCGCGTCCTCAACCTCTACACCTACGCGCCGCTGTTTTCCGCCTACTTCATCAGCCTCGGCATTCCGCAGCGCAATCTCCACTACTCCCACTACTCCAACCCCGCGCGCTACAAGGCCGCGGCCGGTTTTTCGGCCGTCGATCCCTGCTTCCCCTCCAAGGTCGCCGTCGCGCACGTTTATGAGCTGCTCCAGCACTGCCAAAAGGAGCCGCTCGACGCCATCTTCTTCCCCATGTTCGACGTGCTCACGACGCCGCTCGAAGGTTGCGTCGGATCGAATGCCTGCCCTTCGGGCTCGGCCACTCCCGAAGCGGTCAAGGCCGCGTTCTATCGGAGAGTGAACTGGTTTGAAAAAGCCGGCGTGCGCTATCTCAATCCTGTCCTCAACCTCAATGATCGCGAGCTCTTCAAGTACCAGATGTTTACCTGCTGGAAAGATCTTCTGCATCTGGACTGGGAAGAAAATTCGCGCGCGGTCGACTTCGCCTTCACCGCCTGGCCGGCCTTTGAAAACGATCTGCGGCGGCAGGCGCGCGCCACCATGGACGAGTTGGAGCGCTCCGGCCAAATCGGCTTGGTCATGCTCGGCCGCCCCTATCATCACGATCCGGGCCTCAATCAAGGCATTCTCGAAGAGCTGCACAAGCTCGGCTATCCCATCTTTTCGCAAAGCCTGCTGCCGCTCGACGCCGATCTTCTTGACCGGCTCTTCGGCGACGATCTTCGCGCCGGCCTCATCCGTTCCCCGCTCGACATCTCCGACGTCTGGAAGAGCAGCTTTTCGGCCAGCTCCAATCACAAAATCTGGGCCGCCAAATTCACCGCTCGCCATCCGAACCTGATCTCCGTCGAGCTGTCGAATTTCAAGTGCGGCCACGACGCTTTCATCAGCCACGTGGTCGAGCAAATCATCGCCCAATCCGGCAAGCCGCACTTCTCTTTCCGCGATCTCGACGAAAATCGTCCGCTGGCCTCCATCCGCATTCGCGTGGAAACCATGCACTACTTTTTAAAACATTATTGCGAGCAGTTGCGCGCATCGCTCCCCACCCCCTTGCCGCTGAAAGCCAAAATCGACGGCGCTTTCGATGCGCAGCAAATAACCCCGTAAACACAAACGCTCGCCATCACGACCAATAACCATAGGCAGGTTTATGAAGTTTTTTATTCGCATTCATCTTCGATTTCTAGCGGCAGGATTGGCCGCAATGCTCGCTGGCGGCCTCTCGGCGCAAACACCCACCGTTGCTGAATTGCCCGACGCGCCCCAAGCGCAACTGGCGCAGAACGACTCCCAATTACCGGCGCCGCAAATAACGCCGCGCGCATCCGGCGGCGCAACCGCCAGCACTTCCAACGGCAGCATCTTCGGAACCGTAATGGACGTTAACGGCGATCTGGTTCCCAAAGCAACCATATCCCTCGATGAGGCCGCGGGCGGTAGCGCGGCGGGCGGTAGCCACCGCGTCGTGGTTGCCAATGAAAACGCCTGGTTCGAATTTGACGGACTCAAAGCCGGCGTGGCATACAAGCTCAGCGCCAACGTCAAAGGCTTCGTCAATTGGAGTTCGCCGCCGATCGCGCTCACCCCCGAGCAGCACGCCTTTCTTGAAAACATTCAGCTCACCGTCGCCGGCGAGCAAACCTCGGTCACCGTCTACGCCTCCAATGAACAGCTCGCCACCGAGCAGCTCAAGATTGAAGAGCAGCAGCGCGTCCTTGGCATCATTCCCAACTTCTACGTTGTCTACGATGCCGCAAATGCCGCGCCGCTCACCACCAAACTCAAGTTCAAGCTGGCCCTGCGGGTTTCGACCGATCCGATTACCGCCGTCGGCGTGCTCTTCATGGCCGGGGTCGATCAGGCCGCGCGAACCCCCGATTACACGCTCGGCGCTAAAGGCTACGGACAGCGCGTCGGCGCGGTTGCCGGCGGCGGATTCTCCGACATCCTGATCGGCGGCGCAATTCTGCCTTCGCTTTTGCATCAGGATCCGCGATACTTTTATCAGGGCACGGGAACAACAAAATCGCGTTTGAAATATGCGCTTCTCAACCCCTTCGTCTGCCGGGGAGATAATGGACAGCGGCAGCCGAATTATTCGAGCATGGGCGGAGACCTGCTAGCCACCGTCATCGAAGAGACCTATTACCCGAGCTCGGATCGCAATGCGGGAATGGTCTTCCAGACCTTCGGAATCAATACCGCCGAGCGCATGCTCAGCGGCTTAGCTCAGGAGTTTATCTTGCCTAAGCTGACGCACAACGCCAAAAAACATTAGAGCAAAGCCCCCGCAGGTATAAAGTGACTTTGAAGGGGCACGACTTTCGAGCTTGCGGAAAAGCTCATTGGGCATTGCAAGAAGGCTCAGGGCACAACTTTCGAGCTTNNCTTTAGTCGTGCCGTAAACGCAATAAACCAACGTGGCCTTTAGGCCCTGCGGAATGTTTTCCTAACTCTTGTTCTGAATGCAGAGTTTTTCCGTGGCGCGTTCCACCCTAGAGGAATGATTGAAGATCATCGGCAAAAACCCCAGCAAATCGATGCTTTGCGCGGCAGCACTTCTGCTTCTTGCCAACGCCGCCTGGAGTCAGGAGAAAGCCTCGACGGCCTTGAATCTCGCCCAGATCGTCGAGCGCATGCAGCAGCACGACCAGACGCAAGCCGAGCATCTGGAGCACTATCAGGCTCTGCGCCATTATGCGGTCGAGTACCGCGGCTTCCGCAAAAACATCGCGGCAAAAATGGACGTGGAGATCACCTACGACATCGGCACGGGCAAGAGCTTTCGCATCCTCTCGCAAAGCGGCTCGCACTCTCTTTGCGAACGCGTTTTAAAGCGCGCCATCGACAGCGAAAAAGAAGCCGCGCAGAATCGGGGACTCACCGCGCTCACCGCGGCCAACTACCGCTTCCATCTCGATGGCAAAGACGTTGTCGGCGGCCGGCCGGCCTACATTCTCGGCGTTGAACCCGTGACACCCAACAAGTTTCTCTATACCGGTCGAATCTGGGTCGATGCCGCCGACTTCGCCGTCGAAAAACTCGACGCGCAGCCGGCCATCAATCCCTCCTTCTGGATTTCGCGCACGCTGATCCACAACACCTATGCCAAAACCTGCGGCTTCTGGTTGCCGCAATCGAACCGCAGCGAAACCAAGGTCCGCATCGGCGGCACGGCCATACTGACGATCGACTACGGCACTTACAAAATCCTCTCGCGCTAAAGCATTTTTACCAATAACGCATAGGATTCAGGATCGCCTAGTTGACGCGAACATCAGTGAGCGGCAACCTTCAACAAAATTCGGCTCTCTACAGAATTGGTAAAAAGGCTCTAAATGCCACGGCAACCAATGCCATCGAGGGTGCCCCGGTCTCGATTTTGAAGACCGGGGAATCACAACATTTCTGCCCTTGCAGATAATTTCTCCTCCTCGGCGCATACTGGAGCCAGATCAGCGGCAAGCCCCACAATCGCCCGAACCCCAAACCCCGAGTCCCTAGGGCAAATCTCTTGTAGGTGTAGAGAGGCTTTGAAGGGGCACGGCTTCAGCCGTGCCGTAAGCTCAATCAAATCAACGCGGCCTTTAGCCCCCGAGGGACGATTTCTCCCTCTATACCATCAGGCGATTTGCACTAACTCCGTAACCGCTCAAACTTGTGCCATCGAGGGTGCCCGGCACGCTGAATTGCCCCGTAGGGGCAACCGAAAATAGCCCAGGGCAAGGTCGCCGCAGGCGAACGCAGCCCTGGGTCCGCTTCGCGCAAAAGCCCGCGTCCCGTAGGGACGCTGCAAACCAAGCGTAAAGCATTTAAAATCAACGCTGGCTTCATCCCCGGCAGCTTCTATTGCGAGAATTCGCCAAATATTCAGAATTTTTCCGCTGCCTATTTTAACCGCTAAAAAAAATTCCTAAAAGCCGCTCCATTATCAGTGCAAAATAGCCTACATAAAATCATATATTTAATAGAATCAATAATTTAATTGTTGATTGAATAGTAAACAATTTTGCCGGAATCGCTTCTGGAAGAGCTCATTTTTCACCCTTCCGAAGGGCTGATTTGCCTCTTTATTGGGTTTCTGACGGCCGGCGGAGCAGCGTCGAGTACGCATCACGCAGAAAACAAAAATGTTATATAAAACACAATAGGCGCGAATAGCATCGCGCCCTTGCTTGAAAGCCATGTTTTGAATGTCGCCGGATGCGGCTCTTCCACGTCGCCATTCGCCGCATAAACGGCGAGCCAACGGGCGGCTGCGGGCAGCTAAAGCTAGTTCTTCGTTGCGGTGGCCAGAGTCTTCAGCCGCACGTTCAGCCGGCTCTTGTAGCGGGAGGCGGCGTTCTTATGCAGCACGCCCTTCTGCACGCTCTTGTCCAAAGCGGCGACCGTGGAACGGTACTGCGTCTGCGCGGCGGGTACGTCGCCTTTGGTCAGCGCATCGCGCATCGCACGCAGGCTGGTGCGCACGCGGCTGCGGCTGGCGCGGTTAACTTCGGTACGGGTTTCGGTCTGGCGGACGCGCTTTAGCGCGGATAGGTGATTTGCCATGGTTCTTGTTCTATCTCCAAGCCTGAATTGTAGGGGGTGTACTCCCGGCTTCAGGAAAAATGATGCGGAGCGCTCGACGCCTGAAGCGCCGTTTCCCTCGCAAATATCTAGTCTACGGGAATTTGAAGGGTGGGTCAATCGCCGCGTCGGCCTCATGCTCCGCCGAACGCGAATGCTACCAA
This sequence comes from Acidobacteriaceae bacterium, assembly GCA_003156495.1. Classification (GTDB taxonomy): domain Bacteria; phylum Acidobacteriota; class Terriglobia; order Terriglobales; family Acidobacteriaceae; genus Telmatobacter. Next base: position 2,163 of record PMHC01000269.1, on the reverse strand, counting down.
TGCGCGAAAGCCGCGCCATGCAAGGAATTTCACAATCAGGGCCGAAGCGTTTGACCCAGAGCGGGCCGATCAGTATACTCAATCTTGCGTTAAGCGGGAGTAGCTCAGTGGTAGAGCATTGCCTTGCCAAGGCAAGGGTCGCGAGTTCAAATCTCGTCTCCCGCTCCATATCGCACCAGCCCGGCGGCCACCGCCGGCAACTAAGCGAATGGAACGCTTCGCAGCCGGCCCAGCGGGCAGCCCAAGGCGCGGTACCCAAGTGGTAAGGGAGAGGTCTGCAAAACCTTTATGCGCCGGTTCGATCCCGGCCCGCGCCTCCAACTCCTTTTCAATAACTTAAACCTGAGGAGAGAGACCTTATGGCTACCGTTTGGCTGCCCATAAGGAACCCAGCCCTCATGATGCATCCTGATACACACCCTCCAACGTCATCGTTCGACCGGCAAGACGATGACACGCGCTCCCGGTGGACATGAGTGAATCGCTCACGATTAACTTGTCCTGCGCGCTTGGCTATTGGTGAAGTCTCAACCACCGCGCCGCCAGGGTGGACGGGAAAACTCCGGCCATGTTCGAGAAGTGTATCAAGGGCCGCTCATCTACTTCTGGTTGAAAGCTGACGCCCGCCGATTCTTAGCCCATAAAAAGCGCGAGAATATATCAACCTTATCCGTAGTGCCACCTGCCGCTAACTCCGGGGAGATCATGCTGAGGTAGGCGTCCGGACGGAATTCGGCCACGAGAAAATATCCGCTACGTAGGTTCCTTGTGTTAGCGGCATGGCCTACTCCGCTTGTCCCATCAACTCGTCCGCTAAAGCTCCTCGGCCCAACTGTCATCACGTCTACAAGCGTATTCGCGAACGGCGCCATCTTATCCGGCGCCAGTCCATAGTCGCCCGTCGCATAGGCACTATAGAACCCGGCAACGTCCATACTGGCGTGAGTTGCGTCTTCACCACCCCTGGCAGGAAGGGCGTAGCCCCAGTTATATGCGGGCTTGCCTGCGCTATCGATTGTGGTTTGCTGGCCGTCAGTGAAGAACCAGTCAAGACTGTCGGAAACGATCTTGTGGTACTTTTCCGCCCGGGCGGGATCGTCTTTGAGAAGCCGATGTGCAATCGCCATGTTTTCGAAAGCGTAGTTGAACATCATCTGCTTATTCCAAGGGACCGGCGTTCCGCCCTTGTAGGGCGAACTCTTTGAGAAGTACTGGTGACCGCCATGAGAGAGGTCGAGCAGACTTCTCAGGATGTGCCCATCGATGGATGCATCCGCGTCGATCACGTACGTTTTAGCGCGAGCCAGGTAAGTCATTCCGAAATGAGGGCTGTCGCCGCTTGGGACGGCGCTATTCCAAAGGGCTTGTGTCTCCAGAATCAGGACAGCACAGTAGGCAAGATTTCCCGCCATATCTCCCTGTTCCCCTCCTGTTTCGAGGGGAGCTTTCTTCAGGTTGTTCGGCCAAACGGGATCGATGCGTCCGGTCCAGATGATGTGCCGCCCAAGAGGCGCTGGGGCCAAATCATTTCGCTCCGCAGCCAGAGCATCACAGAAACGAATCATCTGGTNNACCGTAGGACCAGGCATTATTTTGATTGTCCGCATCGGGAGTCAGGCCGGACACAAAGCGCAGGAACGAATCTGTCTCAGCCGGGGTAACAGGTCCGTTCAAACTGTCAACTATCATTTGTGAAGAGGCCGAACGATGCCCAATCGGAGCAATCGCCAGAATTAGAAAGATACGCCACGTTCTAAAAGATCTTTTGTTCATAGCGGATCCTCCCCTACTGCCGCTACGTCGTTAGTCGATAAAATCACGCCGATTTCGGAACGTCAGTCCAAGTTAGGAATNNCACCTGCGCCGGAGGCCAGATCCTGAGCCCGTTGCCTTCAGGATCGTTGCGCACCGAGCACGGAACGTCCAGAAACATCACAGCACGCTGGCTATCTTCGTAGGCAGGCCAATGAGGCAGATCCGGGTGATTGGGATTTCCGCTGCGCGCGAAATTCGTCCAGGCGCGGCCCATTTGCCGAGAGAGACGTAGCGCGGGCGCAAGTAGTCCGCTGTAGTGGTCGCACAACTCGCCATTGTCGAAGGCATACGATATCTCACACGCATGGAAGGTGCCTGGCCGACCATCGAGCACGGGCGTGCGCCAGG
>PMHC01000260.1 GCA_003156495.1 Acidobacteriaceae bacterium | reverse complement strand
CTGGCGCGCGTGCTGCCGGCCGCCGGGCTTACCGCCGAACAACGTGCCGCCGCCGCGCAATATCATGCGCACGTGCTGGCCTGCGTTGAGCAACTGCCGGCCAAAGAGCGGCAGGTTCTTCAGCTTTCCGCCTTCGAAGAGCTGACCAGCGTTGAGATTGCCGAGGTGCTCGGCATCAGCGAGTCCAGTGTCCGCTCGCGGNNGATGGCCGGCCTGCTCGGCCATACGAGGAGTTTGCGATGAACCCTCAAAATTTGCACTCCAGCACTTCCGTTCCCCGTTCGTATGCCGGTGAGGAGACGCTGCGCTTTCTCGCACGTCTGCCCGCCCCCGACGGTCTTGCCGACCGTCTGCACGCCGCCCTGCGCGAAGGCGAACTTAGCGCCGGCGAAGAGCCGGGGCGCTTCGGCCGCTTTGTCGCCCGACTCAATTTTCAAATCGAGTCTCGGATCGGGGCGCTGCGCCTTAAATTCGATCCTGAAAAGCCCTGGGTGCGCCCATTGGCGGCCGCGGCCATTGTGCTTGTGGTTGTGGGCGGAGGCTGGGGAGTTTATGCCGCCGGACGGATGGGACAGCGGCCCGCTGCCGCCGCTATGCCGGCGCACATGCCCGCCGCTTCCGGAGGGTTTTCATCCGCGGGAGCCGTGCGCACGCCGGTTACGCTTTCCAGTCCGGCCGCCGCACAGCCCGAGTCGGCGCAACCCAATCCGGTAAAGAAACCGGCCGCGAATGGCAAACCGTCTGCGCCTGCCGTGCCGGCTAAGCCTTCGTTGAGCCTCGTTCCAGTACAGTAAAGCGGATCGTCTGATGGAATCAGGGGAGAAAAACATCCCGCAGGGCCTANNTTGCTGCTCCGGCGGCGTTTTTTCGCTCGCCGCGGCGAGCGAAGCAGCCACTTTTGAAGCCTTTTATACCTATAGGGGATTTGTTCTATGAAGCGCATTCTTCTTTCCTGGAGTAGCGGCAAAGACAGTGCCTGGGCGCTGCATCGGCTGCGCCAAGACCCAAACATTGAAATTTGCGGACTGCTCACCACGCTCAACGCGGCGTTCGACCGCGTGGCGATGCACGGCGTGCGCCGCGCGATTCTGGAGGCGCAGGCCGCGGCGGCGGGGCTGCCCTTGTGGGCCGTGCCGCTGCCGTGGCCCTGTCCGAACAAAGTTTACGAGCTGCGCATGGCCGAGGCTTGCCAGCGCGCCGTGGACGAGGGGATTGAAGCGATCGCCTTCGGCGATTTGTTCCTCGAAGAGATCCGCGCTTATCGCGAACGGCAGCTTGCGCCAACGGGACTGGAGGCGATCTTTCCGCTGTGGCGGATTTCGACCGACAAGCTGGCGCGGGAGATGATCGCCGGCGGATTGCGTGCGCGACTGACCTGCGTGGACACCAAACAACTGCCCGCGGCATTTGCGGGCCGCGAGTTCGACGAGGCGCTCTTGCGCGATCTTCCGGCCGAAGCCGACCCATGCGGAGAGCGCGGCGAGTTTCACAGTTGCGTTTACGCCGGGCCGATGTTCAAGGCTCCACTGCCGGTCGAGAGCGGGGCGGTCGTCGACCGCGAGGGCTTTGTCTTCGCCGATCTGTTGATGGCGAATTCATAGGGACGGACACCCTTGCACGGAAAACTCCCGCTCTCAGTTCGAAAGGTCCAGCGAATTTTTTTCCCGCCTTATTCCAGTCCGCGCAGGGCAGGATAGAGCTTGCGCCAGCGCGCGTAGCCGGCCTTGTAGGCCGCTAGATCGGCCGGGTCGGGCACGATGCGCTCGGCGACCTCGATCGCCTGTCCGCAAGCCTCGTCGAGATTTTTCCAGTGCTTTGCGCCTACGCCGGCCAGCAGCGCGCAACCAAAGGCGCCGCCTTCTTCGGCGGTGAGAACTTCAACCGGCAAGCCGTAAACACCAGCCTGAATCCGCCGCCAGAGCGCGCCGCGCGCGCCGCCGCCACCCAGGCGAATCGCGCTGACGGGAATTTTGAGCTCGCGGAAGAGCGAGAAAGTATCTTCAAGCGAATAGGCGACGCCTTCTTGTACGGCGCGGACAAAATGCCCGGCTGTGTGTTGCACGCCGATGCCGGCAAAGGCCGCGCGGACTTCAGGATCAAGATGCGGCGTGCGTTCGCCGAGCAGATACGGAGCCCAGAGCAGGCCCTCGCTGCCGGCGGGAACCTTGGTCGCGGCTTCGTCGAGCGTGCGATAGCTGGTGTCCGCAAAGAAGGTTCCGCGCAGCCAGTTCAGGCTCAAGCCCGCGCCTTGCGTAACGCCCATTACGTGCCAAAGTCCCGGTACGGCGTGGCAGAAGGTATGTAGACGGCCCTTGGGGTCTTTGGTGGGTTTGGCGGTGGCGGCAAAAACCACCCCCGAGGTGCCGATTGTGGCCGAGACGCTGCCTGGCTGCAAGATGCCCATGCCGACCGCGCCCGCGCCCTGATCGCCCGCGCCGGCGGCAACGGGGGTTCCAGCCTTCAGGCCAGTCAGCCCGGCGGCTTCGTCGCTGATGCGCGCGCAAATCTCCGGCGACTCGTAAACCTTGGGCAGCCAGCTCATCGGAATTCCGGCGGCTTCGGCCACCTCGCGCGACCAGCAGCGGTGCGCCACGTCAAGCAGCAGCGTGCCGCTGGCTTCTTGCACGTCAATGGCGAATTCGCCGGTGAGCCGGTAACGGACGTAATCTTTGGGACACATGATGTGGCGGATTTTGGCGAAGATTTCCGGCTCATGCTCTTTGACCCAAAGCAGTTTGGTGAGGGTGAAGTTGGGCAGCGCGGGGTTTGCGACCAGCTCGATCAGCCGCTCGTAGCCGATGGTTTCCGTCAGCCAATCGCATTGGGGCTGGGTGCGCGTGTCGCACCAGATCAGCGCCGGGCGCAGCACCGCGCCTGCTTCGTCGAGCATGACGGCGCCGTGCATCTGGCCGGTGAGAGCAAGGGCCGCGACCGGCTGTCGCGGGTCGGGAGCCGAGGCCAGAGCGCCGCGAATCGCCGCCTGGGCCGCGCGCCACCAGTCTTCTGGGTCCTGCTCGGCCCAGCCTGGGTGCTCGGCGCGGAAGGGCTTATGCTCGCTCGATGCCGCGCCTACCAGCTTGCCAACTTCGTTAACGACGACCGCCCGCGTTCCGCCTGTTCCCACATCCATGCCTAAGAACCACATTGCCGCAATCCCCCTTGCCTAAATCGGTTTTCTATGCAAACGCAGCATAGCAGCTTGGCCGCGCGTGGGGGAAGAGGTTTTTGGGCGGCAGAGCTCGCCGTACAATCACACTGAATGTGTGAGGTAGCTGCGGCTGGTGACCCTGGAACTTCAATCTATGCCCTTCGATCCGGCGGCGCCCAAGGCCGCGCTGGCCGCTCTGCCGGCGGCGTCGGCGATCTTTGCGCTCTACGGGGCCAGCGAGCGCGACGAACCCTACATCGGCCGCACCCCAAATCTGCGCGGCCGGCTGGGCCGATTGCTTCAGCCTTCGGCCAACCATCCGCGGCGGCTCTACTTGGCCGGACAGGTGCGGCGCATCGGCTGGCGGCTCACCGGTTCGGAGTTCGAGTCGCTGCTGCTGCAATTCGCGCTACTTGATGAGGTCTACGGCGAGAAGGCGCTGGAGCGAATGCACCTGCGCGCGCCGGCTTTTGTGCGGCTTTATGGGGGCAACGCCTATCCGCGGCTGGCGGTGAGCAACCGGCCCAGTCAGCGCGAGGCCGCGTGGGCTTACGGGCCTTTCCCTTCGCGCGCCTCGGCCGAGCGCTACGCCGAAGAGACGCTCAAGCTCTTTTTGCTGCGCCGCTGCACCGACGATCTCGCGCCCTCGCCCGACCATCCGGGCTGCGTTTATTCGGAGATGAAAAAGTGTCTTGCGCCCTGCTACCGGGGGTGCAGCGACGAGCGCTACGCCGAGGAGGCCGCGGCGGTTCAGGAATTTCTCTCGACACGGGGCCAAAGCCGTCTGGTTGCGCTTTGCGCCGAGCGCGAACGGGCCTCGGCCGCGCTGGAGTTTGAAGCCGCCGCTGCCGTCCATGCTCAGGTGCAGCGCGTGGAGGCTGTGCAGTCGCTGGCCGCCGAAATCGTGCGGCCGCTCGATCAGTTGCGCGCGGTGATTCTGCAGGCTTCGGCCATCCCCGGCGAGGTCGCGGTTTTTCTTTATGAAAACGGCTGGCTGCGCGGACCGGTGGGCTTTTCGACGCTGGGGATGAGAATCCAGAACGAGCAGTCGGGTTCGACTTCGCTGTTTCTGCAGCCGGTGGCGATTGAGCCGGTGGCGGAGACAGTTGTCAGCGAGCAGTTATCAGTTGTCAGTGAGCAGTGCGCAGAGAAGAGTGGACAAGCCGTCAGCTCTCAGCTTTCAGCTTTCAGCTTGACTGCGGGGCACGAGGGCGTCGAAGAGCAGGGAAGAGGGAATAGGGAAGAGGGAAAAGAAAACGCGACGGCGAAAGTGCCGCGCGGGCTGCTGGAAGCGCGTTTTGAAGCCGTGCTGGCCGCGCTCTCTGCCCCCTCCGGTTCGCCTACGGCCACTGAGCGGCAGGCGCATCTGGCGCTGGTGAAGCGCTGGTACTACCGGCCCGAGGCGCGGCGGGAGGGGGAAATCTTCTTTCCCGCAGCCGAGGGCGGCTGGCCCGTCAAATCCATTCTGCGCGGCATCGGACGGGTGGCGGCGAAAGGGATTAAATCGTCGGTAACTCATTCACCGGATTTAGCGCAAGAGTAGGTTCCCGCTGATAAACTGACCGGGCAAGAAGATCTGAGCTAAAGCCATGGTTGAATTATTGCCTTCAATTCTTTCCGCGGACTTTGCCCACCTGGCCGAAGAGGTTGCCGCTGCCAGCCGCGGCGGCGGAACGGTCATCCATGTGGATGTGATGGATGGCCACTTTGTGCCCAACATCACGCTGGGTCCGCCGGTGGTGAAAAGCCTGCGCAAGGTGACGAAGCTGCCGCTCGATTGCCACCTGATGATCGACAATCCCAACGATTTTATAGAGGCTTTTGCCGATGCCGGGGCTAGCTGGGTGAGCGTGCATTGCGAGGCCTGTCCGCACCTGCACCGGTCACTGGAGCTGATTGCCCATCACGGGATGAAGCCCGGCGTGGTGCTGAATCCTGCCACGCGGGTGGAGCTGATTACCGAGATATTGCCGATGGTGCACCACGTGCTCATCATGAGCGTGAACCCCGGCTTCGGCGGGCAGCAGTTTATTCCCTTCTCGCTGGGCAAGGTTCGGCGGCTGGTTGAGCTGCGGGCGGAGATGGAGCTCGATTTCCGGATCGAGATCGATGGCGGCGTGGCTCACGATACAGTCGAGGCGATCGTCCAAGCAGGAGCGGAGCTGTTGGTGGCCGGCAACGCCGTTTTTGGCGCCGGTCATCCGGAGCATGACGCGCGTGCTTTGCTGGAGTTGGCGCGGCTGGCCGAAAAGGGCTAGCAGCCGCCAGCAGAGCGGCGGTCGGAGAGAGTAAAATCCAGAGAAAAGCGCCTGTGCCGAGCCGAGGCTCCCTCCACGGAGTCCGCACCAGGAACGAGGTAGTATGAACCGGTTTTCATTGAAGATGGTCGCCGCCGCTCTAGCGGTTTTGATGATGGGCGGAGCTACGGCCGATGCCCGGAGCCACAAGCCGAAGAAGCAGAAAAAAGACTACGATTTGAGCGTTAACCCGCTGGCCGGCGTGCAGTCAAAGCAGCCCGATAAGGAGCTTTATGACAAGGCCATGGTGGCCTTGCGCAAGGGCCGCTACGACGTGGCCCGGCTCGACCTGCAAACGCTGCTCAATACCTATCCTGAGTCGGAATACCGGATGCGGGCCAAGTTGTCGGTGGGCGACACGTGGTTTAAGGAAGGCGGCACGGCGGCGCTGACCCAGGCCGAGGCCGAGTACGAGGATTTCATCACCTTCTTTCCCAACGCGCCCGAGGCGGCCGAAGCCAAGATGAAGGTGGCCGACATCTACTACCAGCAGATGGAAAAGCCGGACCGGGATTTTTCCAATGTGCAGCAGGCCGAAAAACAGTACCGGGAGATGATCAACATGTTCCCGGAATCGAGCCTGGTTCCGCGCGCAAAACAGCGGCTGCGCGATGTGCAAGAGGTTCTGGCCGAGCGCGAGTTCCAAATTGGCAGCTACTACGGCGGCCACGAGGACTATAACGCCTCCATTGCGCGGTTGCAGACGGTGGCCGATACTTATCCGCTGTATTCCAAGAGCGACCAGGTGCTGATCGGCATCGGCGACGCCTATGCCGGCGAAGCGCGCCGCATACAGCTAGCGGAAAAAATGCCCGGAGCGATTCGGGAGCGGCTGCGCGCGGTCTACCAGGATAGGGCCGCAGCGGCCTACAGCAAGGTGATTACCCGCTATCCGATGGCGCTGCACGTTGAGGACGCGCGCGACCGGCTGGTGGCGATGAACCGGCCGATTCCCGAGCCGACGCAGGCGGCGATCGCCGAAAGCGACGCCGAGGAGCGTAGCCGTCAGCCACTGCACTTTACCGACCGCACGCTGGACCTGATTAAGCACAGCCCCATGGTGGTGGAGGCGGTGCACGTGGGCGAGCCGACCCTCGACGATCCCAAGCGGACTTTGGCTCCCGACGTCAACAAAGAGAACCAGAAGATTTTTGTCGAGGCCATCAACCAGGGCAAGCCTGAGGCTCCGGCCGCGGCCGTAACGCCGACCGGGCCGAACGAGCCGCCGCGCAGCGATCAGCCTTCTACCGCGCCGCTACAGATGCAAGCGCCGGGCAGCGGCACGGGCGTGGGTGCCGAGATCGTCAGTGCGCCATCGGCAGCACCTGCCGCCGCCGATCCGAATGCGCTGATCAAGCCGATTGCCGCGACCAACGCTGCCTTGCCCGCGATCGACAAGCCGGCCGAAGCGCCGACGCAGATCAACGACATCAAGTCCGGTTCGACCCCGGCCGCGCAGACTACCGCTACCGTGGGCAAACAGAAGAAGCCCAAGACCGACCTGAGCGACGAATCGTCGAGCAAGAAGAAAAAGAAGAAGGGGCTGTCGAAGATCAATCCCTTCTAAGCTGAAGAAACAATCAGTTGCATTCGCTGTGGGCCGCTCGCCAAAACCGGGCGGCCCGCTGCGTTTACGGGCGGAAACTCGAATCGGTATTACAATAGAAAAAGAGGTATTACTTTCATGGCCTCCCCGGCAACCACGATGACCAGCAAGGGGCAAGTCACCATTCCCAAGCGCATCCGCGATTCCATGAATCTTGGCCCAGGCAGCAGGATCGTCTTCGACGTGAACGATCAGGGCGAGATTGTGCTGCGCCGCGAGGAAGTACGCAAATCGCAGCGGTCCGACCGTTTCGACCGGGCGCTCGGGGCAGCCGAGGTTCCGCTTGGTTGTTCCGTGGACGAATATATGGCCATGGTACGCGGTTACGACGAATGATCTTCGTCGATTCCAACATCATTCTGGATGTGTGGACGCGCTCGGAGTGGAGCGACTGGTCGTTGGGAAAATTGCGGAATCTATCGTCGATAGACCGGCTGATCATTGACCCGATCGTTTACGCAGAGGTTTCCGTCAGCTTTACGTTGCCAGCCAAACTGGATATGGAATTGGACCTGCTTGAAGTTGAGGTTCAGGCTCTTCCGCGTTATGCGGCATTTCTGGCGGCAAAGGCCTTTCTTCTATATCGGCGCGGAGGAGGAACAAAGTCCTCCGTCCTGCCAGATTTTTTCATCGGTGCCCATGCCGCGGTGCTTGCGTGTCCTCTTCTTACCCGTGACACGCGCCGTTATGTGACGTATTTCCCCTCCGTATCGCTGATTGCGCCCTAAATTCGCCTCAACGCAATCTGTTAACCTGAGTGGTAGCCCTCGCGCGTCCAAAAGCCCTATTTTGCACGGGTTTTTGCTCAAATTTTCCGGGGACTCGCCAAAGAAAAAATGCCTCACGACCTGCCAAAAGCCTACGACCCGACCGCCATTGAAGATCACTGGGCGGAATACTGGGTGAGCGAAAAACTTTTCGCCCAGCCCACGCCTACTGCCGCCGACAAAACCGACCCCTTCACCATCCTGCTGCCGCCGCCCAACGTAACCGGGCGTTTGCACATGGGCCACATGCTCAACCAGACGGAGATGGACATCCTGACCCGTTGGCGGCGCATGAGCGGCCGCAAGGCGCTCTGGGTGCCCGGCACCGACCACGCCGGNNACGCAGATGATGGTCGAGCGGCGGCTTGCCTCGGAAGGAAAATCGCGCCAGCAGTTGGGCCGCGAGGCCTTCATCGAGCGCGTTTGGGAGTGGCGCAGAGAGTTTGGCGGCGCGATCTTAGGCCAGATGAAGCGGCTGGGCGCGTCGGTCGATTGGAGCCGCGAATACTTCACCATGGACGAGCGGCTCTCGGTCGCCGTCCGCGAGGCCTTCGCGCGGCTCTACCATCAGGGACTCGTCTATCGCGGGGCCTACATCGTGAACTGGTGCCCGCGCTGCCAAACGGCGATCAGCGATCTAGAAGTCGTCCACCAGGAGCAGAAGGGCCNNCATCCCGAGGACGAGCGCTACCTGCACCTGCACGGCAAAAAACTGCGCCTGCCGCTGGTGGGCCGCGAGATTCCCGTGATCTGCGATGAGTGGGTCAGCCGCGACTTCGGCACCGGCGCGGTGAAAGTCACTCCGGCGCACGATCCGAATGACTTCGCGATTGGCGAGCGGCACCATCTGGCCTCGATCAACATCATGGACGACCGCGGCCACATCAACGAGAACGGCGGGGCGTATGCAGGTCTGGAGCGCTATGTCGCCCGCAAGAAGATGGTCGCCGATCTTGACGAGCAGGGCTTGCTGGTGGCCGTGAAGGATTACACCAATTCCGTGGGCCATTGCGATCGCTGCAAAACAGTCGTCGAGCCGAGACTTTCGACGCAGTGGTTCGTCGCGGTGAACAAGAAGCCGAAAGATGGCGGCCCGTCGATGGCCGAGCTGGCGATTGCCGCGGTTAAACCCGACGCACAGGGCAACAAGGCGATTCACTTTACGCCGGAAAATTACGAAAAAATTTACCTCGAGTGGATGACGAACATTCACGACTGGTGCATCTCGCGGCAACTCTGGTGGGGCCACCGTTTGCCGGCCTGGCACTGCGCGGCCTGTCACGAAATCACCGTGCCCGAGCCCGGCGCAACGGCCGATCCTACGGTTTGCGCGCATTGCGGATCGAAAGAAATTACGCAGGAAACTGACGTTCTCGACACGTGGTTCTCTTCCGGCCTGCTGCCGGTTTCAATCTTCGGCTGGCCCAATCTTGACGAGGGAATGCGCGCCGATTTCGACGCCTTCTATCCAACTTCGCTGCTCGTCACCGGCTTCGACATTCTCTTTTTCTGGGTGGCGCGCATGATTATGACGGGCTGCTGGTTCGCCAGCGAAGTTCCCATGCCCGACGGGTCGAAGCGCAAGCTGAAAGATTCGGTGCCGTTCAGAAATGTTTATATTCACGCGCTGGTGCGCGACGCCAATCGCGAAAAAATGTCCAAGACCAAGGGCAACGTTATCGACCCGATCGAGATCGTGAAGCAATACGGAACGGATGCGGTCCGGTTTACGCTGGCCTCGATGGCTTCGCCCGGCACCGACATCGCCTTCAACGTCGGCCGCACCGAGGGCTATCGCGCCTTCGCCAACAAGATCTGGAACGCGGCGCGATTCATCTTTATGAACGTGGACCGCGCGGCCGAAGTCGGAATTTCCGTCGACACAAAAACTTTGGGCGCGATGCCGGTTGTCGGCGCAGGTGCGCCGCTCGAAGCGCGCTGGATTGTGGCGGAGCTGAACGAGACCGCGGCCAAGGTTGCCGAGTCGCTCGAAAACTACCGCTTCGACGAAGCGGCCAGCATTGTTTATCAGTTCTTCTGGGGTAGCTTCTGCGATTGGTATTTGGAAATCGTCAAGCTGCGGCTGGACTTTTCAGAGGGTGCGGACAAGGCCAAAACCACAGCCGCGCTGACGACGCTGGTGCAGGTTTTTGAAGCCGCGCTGCGGCTGCTTTCGCCCTTCATGCCGTTTATTACCGAAGAAATTTGGCATGCGATTTACGACGGCAATCCGCCGGCCAAGTCGATTGCGCTTACGCTGTATCCGCAAACGGCCGGCTCCGCGCAGAACGCGGCGGCCGTCGATGCAATGGCGCTGCTGCAAAGTTTCATCGTCGAAGTGCGCGCGCTGCGCAAAGAAAATGGCGTCGAAGAACGCGCCGCCGTTCCGGTAGAAGTGCGCACGGAGGCGGCTTCAAAAAAGATCATCGAAGAAAATCGCGAAATCGTCGAGCGGTTGGCGCGGGCGAGCGAGTTGCGCTTTGTCGCGCAGATTACCGACGGACTTTCCAAGCACTCCACGCCGATCTTCGACGCGGCCGTCGTCTACGAAAAGAAGATCGATGTTCCCGCCGAGCGCGAGCGGTTGACAAGAGAGATCGCCAAGTTCGAAAAAGGCCTGGCGGCGGCTTCGCGGCAGTTGGGCAACGAGGCGTTTTTAAAGAAGGCTCCCGCGCCGGTGGTTGAGGGATTGAAGAAGCAAGCCGCCGAAACGCAGTTGCTGCTCGACAAGGCGCAAGCCGCGCTGGCTGCGCTGCCGAAGCAGTAGCTTCTACCCCACCCTAACCGCAAAGAGCGCGGTTAGAATGGGGCACCCGCACCCAAATTTTCACTGCACCATCGGAGAAAATGTTTTAGCGGGGCGTTCCTTCGCCCCTCCGGGGCTGAATTTATTTTCTGTACGTTTTCCCAGGAGTGCGTCCGCTCTGGCGGAGTTCTCCGGGGCTATTTTCAATCGCTCCCTACGGGAGCAAAGCCGGAGATGCAACTCGATGTACGATCTGGCGGCGTTAGAGGCGGAGCTTGCGGGCACAATTTTTGCCGGCAAGCTGCACTACGCCTGCGCGACGGGATCGACCAACGCCGACGCTGTGGCCGCCGCGCGCGCCGGCGAGCCGCACGGTTCGGTTTTTCTGGCCGACGAGCAGAGGGCCGGCCGCGGACGCAGCGATCATGGCTGGTTTTCGAAGGCCGGCGATGGACTCTACGTTAGCATTTTGCTGCGGCCGCGGATTCCTATCGCGCGGTTGACGTTTTTGCCGCTGATCGCCGGGCTTGCTTGCGTCGAGGCGATCCGCTCAGCCGCCGACCTCAATGCCGATCTGCGCTGGCCCAACGATGTGCTGATCGGTCCGCGCAAGGCGGTGGGGATTCTGGTCGAATCGCAGGGCGTCGGCGAAAAAGGCTTTGCCGTAGTGGGCATCGGCATCAACGTGCATCAGCGCGAATTCCCGGCTGAGTTGGCTACGATGGCGACCTCGCTCGACATAGAAACGGGCCGCGCCGTTTCTCGCCAAAGGCTGCTCGTCTCCCTGCTACAATCTCTGGTGCGCGAAGCGCTTGCGCTGGAGGATGAGCGTAAAGCTAAAGAAATTTCCCAACGTGTAGAGAAAATTTCAACGTGGATGCGCGGGCGCGCGGTGGAGGTACACGGACCGCAGACCTGCGTGGGGATTACGGCCGGTCTCGACGCGAATGGATTTTTGCGCGTGGAAACGGCTCAGGGAGTGGTGACGGCGCGGACCGGCGGAATACGGGAAAGCAGCCGCTAGCTTTTAGCTGCTAGCTTTTTTTGCGTAGCCGCCAACGATTGCGCGATTTGTTCGCTCAAGAAGCTGCGCGCGGAATGACGCGTAATTTTTTTGCCAGGAAAGTTTGAAGTGGCTCCGAAAAAGCTAGGAGCTAGAAGCTGAAAGCTAGGAGCTGTATTTATGCTGCTCGCACTTGATGTAGGAAACACGAATACGACGCTGGGGCTTTACAAACTGGATGGCGAAAAGCCGGAGCTGGTGGCGAACTGGCGGGTAACCACGCACCGCACGCAAACGGTGGACGAGTACGGCGTCTACTTCGTGAACCTGATCCAGATGCACGGCATGTCGCCCAGCCAAGTCACCGACATCATCATCGCTTCGGTGGTGCCGCCGGTCGAGTCCACGCTGCGTCAGGTCTGCGAGCACTACTTCCATCTGGAGCCGACGTTTGTCGAGCCGGGAATCAAGACCGGGATGAAGCTGCTGGTCGACAATCCGACGGAACTGGGCGCGGACCGCATCTGCGATTGCGTGGCGGCTTACGAGCGCTACGGCGGACCTTGCATTGTGGTGGACTTCGGCACGGCGACCAAGTTCGAAGTGATTTCGGCGCGGGGCGAGTACCTGGGCGGCGCCATTGCGCCGGGATTGGGATTGAGCGCCGAGGCGCTCTTTATGCGCGCGGCGCGGTTGAGTCGCGTGGACATTCGGCGGCCGGCCAAGGTGATCGGCACCAACACGATTGCGCACCTGCAGAGCGGGCTTTACTTCGGCTACATCGGGCTGGTGGACGGGATTATCGAGCGGATGATCGCCGAGATGGGCGCGACGCCGGAAAACCCGCCGCGCATTGTGGCCAGCGGCGGGTTGGCGCGGATGATCGCCTCCGACTCGCGCTTTATCCAGGAGATCAACGACCTGCTGACCCTCGACGGGCTGCGCATTCTCTTCGAGCGAAATCGCGCGGTGCGGCCGCGCGGTCCGGCGCGATAGGCGGGAGCGCTGCGACGGCGGCTTATTTCTTCGGCTTCTGGCCTTGTTTCTGGTCCTGCTTCTGGTCTGGCTTCTGTACCTCTTCGCCTTCGTAGAAGATTTTGCTGCTCGAGCCGAAGCGTTTGTAGTCGGTGTACTTGACGGTGTCGCGGATGTGCACCTCTTGCGCCATGTAGCCGTAGCCGCTGGAAAAGTGCAGAATGCCCTCGCCCTTGGTGTAGACCGGGAACCAGTAGTGGCCATCGACCTGCTGCCGCCAGGTCATGAAGGGCGGATGCAGATCCTCTTTGCCCTTGCGCGTGTCGTCGGGCACCATGCGGCCGTTGGTGACGACGATCTGCAGGTCGGTGGCGT
>PMHC01000322.1 GCA_003156495.1 Acidobacteriaceae bacterium | reverse complement strand
CAATCCGAAAACAGAAAAATAATCGCCGCCCGGAGGCGGCTGAATCTTGCTGCAATGCGGACAAAAAAGCGTGGACTCGCCGTATGCGACCGAGCAGGACCAACACGAAGCCGGAACCGCGGAATCGATGACTTTCAACATGAAATCTGCCTCGCGCTAAACGGAAAACCGCTAAACGGAAAACGATGTACCGCACCCGCACGAGCGCGTGGAGTTTGGATTGACAAAGGTGAAGCCCTGCCGCATCAAAGTCTCTTCGTAATCGACGGTCATGCCGTGCAGATAGACGAAGGATTTTGGATCGACAAAGATGCGCACGCCGTCGAAGGTGAAGATGCGGTCGCGCTCGCGCGGTTGCGTGTCAAAACTCACCGCGTAAGAAAGCCCCGAGCAGCCGCCGCCTTTCACGCCCAGCCGCAGCCCGCCGTCTTCCGCCGAGATGCCTTCCTTGGCGAGCACCGTGCGAATGCGTTTGAGTGCTTTTTCCGTAACCTGCAAACCCTTGGCCGAAGGCGCGGCGGTTTGCGGTTGCGCTGGCCCAGGATTCGATTCGATTGTTACTGCAAAATTTTCCATTTCTTATGTCCCTTATCCACCGCGAGGGCGGAGTTACTTAGCTGGCCGCGACCGGAACGGCTTCGGCCGGAACTGTCTCCGTCGTGCCGTTCTTCTTTTTCCAATCGCCAATAGCGGCGCGGATCGCGTCTTCGGCCAGCACCGAACAGTGAATCTTCACTGGCGGCAGCGCCAGCTCTTTCACAATGTCCGTATTTTTGATGTCGAGCGCATCGTCAACGGTGCGCCCCTTGATCCATTCGGTGGCCAGCGAAGAGCTGGCGATCGCCGAGCCGCAGCCGAAGGNNCGAAGGTCTTGAACTTGGCCTCCTCAATCACCTGCGTCTCGGGATTCACGCGAATCTGCAGCCGCATCACGTCGCCGCACTCCGGCGCGCCCACCAGTCCCGTGCCTACCTCCGACGAGCTTTTGTCGAGCGTGCCCACGTTGCGTGGATTGTTGTAATGGTCCACTACCTTGTCGCTGTATGCCATGGAAATTCTCCGTTTCCTTTCGCGGGGGAAGCCGCGACGTTAGCTTTTAGCTCCTAACCTCTAGCTTCTAGCTCATCGTCTTCAGTACCTTCGCTTATTACCCCACCATCGGGCTAGAAGCTAGAAACTGAAGGCTAGAAGCTGCTTTTTCAATTCGCTTTCCACTCGATCTTGCTGATGTCAATGCCGTCTTTCACCATCTCGTAAAGCGGCGAAAGCTCGCGCAGATGTTTCACCACGTCAACCACCTTGGCCGCCACATAATCCACTTCGGCTTCGGTGTTGAAGCGCCCCAGCCCGAAGCGGATGCTGCTATGAGCTACATCGTCGCCCAGCCCCAAAGCCTTGAGCACGTAAGAAGGTTCAAGCGATGCCGAGGTGCAGGCCGAGCCCGATGAAACCGCCACGTCGTTAATGCCCATCAGCAGCGACTCGCCTTCGACGTAAAGAAAACTTATGTTCAAGCTGCCTGGCAGCCGGTGCTCCAGCGAGCCGTTCACGTGCACAAAGTCCAGGTTGGATTCGATCTTGGTCCGCAGCCGCTCGCGCAATCCCAGCAGCCGTTTGCTCTCGGTTCCCATCTCTTCGCCGGCAATTTCGCAAGCCTTGCCCAGGCCCACAATGCCGGGCACATTCAGCGTTCCAGACCTCATGCCGCGCTCATGTCCGCCGCCATTCATCTGCTCGGCGATCTGCACCCGCGGATTACGCCGCCGCACATACAGCGCGCCCACGCCCTTCGGTCCGTAAATCTTGTGGCCAGAAATCGAGGCCGCGTCCACGTTGTCCTCGATCACGTTGAAGGGAACCTTGCCGATAGCCTGCACCGCGTCGGTATGGAAGATGACGTTTTTCTCGTGACAGATCCGGCCGATTTCGCGGATCGGTTGCAGCACGCCGATTTCGTTATTGGCGGCCATAATCGAAACCAGAATCGTCTGCTCGTCGATGGCGCGCTCCAAATCTTCCAGGTCGATCAGCCCGTCTTCTTTTACCGGCAGATAGGTCACGCGATAGCCCTGCTTCTCCAGCCGCTTGCAGGTGTCCAAAATCGCTTTGTGTTCGGTGGTCTGCGTGATGATGTGGTTGCCGCGCTCGCGATACATTTCTGCGATGCCCTTAACGGCCAAGTTGTCGCTCTCGGTCGCGCCAGAAGTAAAAATGATCTCCTTGGCCGTCGCCCCAATCAGCTTGGCGATCTGTTCGCGCGCCTCGTCAACCGCCTTCTCGGCCTCCCAGCCAAAGGAGTGGTTTCTGCTCGCCGCGTTGCCGAACTTCTCTGTGAAGTAAGGCATCATCGCCGCCAGCACCCTGGGATCGATCGGGCTGGTGGCCTGGTTATCAAAATAAATCGGCAGCTTGACGCCTGCCGGAACCTCGATTTGACTGGCAACCGTATTCATTCTCGTCTCCATCTCCATTCGCCGCGTGAGCAGAGTTTGTGGGTTGAGCCGGCCGTCTTTCATGCCGTGCAGGCTCGCGTCCGTCAGCTTTCTATCGTGATAAGGCAATCAGTTCTTCGCCCTTCTTGCCGGGGGGCGTCTCCCCTTCCGCCAGATCGTAAATGCTGATGCTCTTCAACACTCCGGCGATGGTTTCGTTTACCCGCCGCAGCGGTTCCCGAACCGTGCACTGGTGCGTCAGGTCGCAGGATTTTGCGCCCTTGATGCAAGAGGTGATAAAAAATGCGCCGTCGATCGCGTCAATCACCTCGAAGGCCGAAATCTGCCGCGGGTCTCGGGCCAGCGCGTAGCCGCCGTTCATTCCCGCCTGCGAACGCAGCAGCCCGCTCTTGGTCAGCCGCTGCAAAATCTTGGCCAGCAGTTGCGCCGGAATTCCATACGCGTCGGCTACGTCTTTGGCGCTCAGGGCCAGCGTCTCCGGGTGCTCGGCCAGATGCTTCAGGGCGATCAACCCGTAATCGGCTTTTTTGGTGAGTTTCAGCATACGATATGCGACTCTTTCAGTCCGTGTTAAGTATACGACCGTTTCTGTCCGGTTTTCAAGCCCACCCCTGTTCCCATTCTTTCTTCTCTGTTCTAGATTGGATTCGCCACTCCGAAGATTCACAAAAATTCCGTTTGCAAACCGCCCAAACAAAGCTACAATTCTGGCGATAGAGCAACTTGGGCAATTCCGGCAAGCTGTTCCTGAAGGCGGTCGCCGCGGTTCTCGGTTTCTGAAAGGGGCGGTCGTTGAAAAGCGGTGGTGATTGGCCGCGGCAAAGGCAGGGAAGCTCGACGGGCAAAATGCGATTTCCCCAAGCGGGAATTGCCGCGGTCGCTCCTCATGCTGAAAATGATGGCAACTATCTGCAAACACCCAAAGGTACGAATCGTTTCCCGGCACGATGACAGCGAATATGTCGAATGCCTGGAGTGTGGCGAAATCTTCGATTCCGATGAATTTCGCGATATGGAAATTGAAGAAACGGCTAAAACCGAAGGCCTCGCCGATGATTCCTAAGCCGATGATTCCCAGATAGCTCGCCTTCAACCACTACGTTGTGGCAGCTACCGCTATGCGGCGGCTAGAGCAAATCCCTTGTAGGTGTAGAGCGGCTTTGAAAAGGCACGGCTTTACAGGTTGCGGTAAAACTCCAATTTGAGCGTGTTTTGTGTCAGGGCACGACTNNTAGCGCGGCCTTTAGGCCCTGCCAATCGCTTATCGCCCACTATCGAGTTTTTCCGCGGCCACTTCAGTCGTGCCGTAAAGAAGCCCCTAAATCGTGAGCTTTAGCCTCTGAGGGACGTTTTTCCTCTATACCATCAGGCGATTTGCTCTAAGTCTCTGACCGCTTGAACTTGTTCCATCAAGGGTGCCCCAGGTCTCGATTTTGAGACCCGGGAAAGCACGCGCTCATTTCCCGCCCGGATGTACACCGGCGTGGCTGCTGCTATTGGCTGCCTGCGCCGCGGAGCGCCGTGAGACCGCCCAGGCGTAGTGCAGCCCCGAAACGATCGTCAGCGCAATCGTTACGTCCAGCGCCACGGTGCGGCAAACCGCCACCCAATAGGCGGGCGTCAACTGGTGCAGCATAACCGCCGCCACCGTGCTGATCTGCACCAGCGTGTTGGCCTTGCCAAAGATGCTGGGTGGAAACTCCCGCCGCCCCACGGCATAAAGAATCGCCGACACCATCAGAATTCCCACATCGCGGCCAAAAACCAGCACCGTCACCGTTACCGGCATCAGCCCCTTGTAAAGCAGCACCAAAAACAGCGTGCTTAGCAGCAGCTTGTCGGCCACCGGATCCAGATAATGGCCAAAGACGGTGCGCTGCTTGAGCACCCGCGCCAGCAGCCCGTCCAGTCCATCGGTCACCCCCGCGATCACAAACAGGATAAGGCTCAGCTCGTAGCGGCCTTTCAGCGTCACTACCACCAGAAACGGAACCAGACAGATGCGCAGAAGCGTAAGCAGATTGGGGGTATTGTGAAACAGATTCAATGGGTGCGGGCGCTTGAGCTCTTCATTCATGGCAGGCCACCTGGGTAAAGGGCCCGGCGCTACACGCGCCCGCGGCGCTTTCTATGGTTAACGACTGATAGTAGCACCCCGGCAGAGCGCAGCCGCCGATCCCCCCCCGGCGCGACTCTCAAATCTCCACCGGCAGCTCGGCCGAAAGAATATTCATCGGCGTCAGTCCGCGCTGGCGCAGGGTGCGCAGGCTCAGCGCGTCGTGGCGTTTGGCCAACCGCCGGCCGTTCTGGTCCACCACCAGCCGGCAGTGGTACCACTCGGGTGCAAGCAGCCCCAGCGCGCGATAAAGCAGCATCTGCCGCGCCGTCGACTTCAGCAGATCGGCTCCGCGCACCACCTCGGTAATGCCCATCGCCGCGTCGTCCACCACGCAGGCCAACTGGTAGCTGGGCACGCCGTCGCGCCGCCAGATGACGAAATCGCCGAAGTCCGCGCCGGCCACAAAGCGCTGCGGCCCCAGGTTGCGATCGACAAACTCCACCGCCTCGCCCTCGGGCACGCGAAAGCGCCAGTTGACGCCGTTGGGCGTTTCCACGTTGCTCTGCGTGGGACCGGGCAGTTGCGGCATGCGCCCCAGCAGATGGCGGCAAGTTCCCGGATAAATCGGTTCCTCATCGAGCGAGTCGTATTTGCCTCCGCCCTGCGCCGTCTGCACCCGCTCGTGCGGCGCGCCTACCGATGTCTCCAGATCTTTGCGCGAACAGTGGCAGGGAAACAGATACCCGCGGCTAAGCAGCCTGCGCCATGCGGCCAGATAAAACGAACGTCGTTTGCTTTGCAGATACGGCCCGAAAGCCCCGTTCTTGTCCGGTCCCTCGTGCCAGCGGATTCCCAGCCAGTGCAGATCTTCGATGATGGCTTCGGAGTATTCGGCGCGGCTGCGCTCCGGGTCCAGATCTTCCATGCGCATCACCAGCGCGCCGCCCGCCTCGCGCGCGCGCTGCCAGGCGGTCCAGAAGGTGCGCGCGTGGCCCAC
>PMHC01000178.1 GCA_003156495.1 Acidobacteriaceae bacterium | reverse complement strand
CCGCATCAGTTTTCCGGCGGGCAGCGCCAGCGCATCCTCATCGCCATGGCGCTCATCAACCGGCCACGGCTGCTGATCGCCGACGAGCCGACCACCGCGCTCGACGTCACCGTGCAGGCGCAGATTCTTGCCCTGCTCGCCGAGTTGCAACGCGCCTACGGTTTGGCCATGCTTTTTATCTCGCACGATCTGGCCGTCGTCGGCCAGGTGGCCAGCCGCGTGGCCGTCATGCGCGCGGGGCTAATCGTCGAATCCGGCCCCTGCTCCAGCCTGCTCTCTGCACCGCAACATGAATACACCCGCGGCTTGCTGGCCGCCGTTCCCACCCTGCGCACAGATCGCGCGCAACCGCTGGCCGTTGTGGCCGCCGCAAACTAACGCAAAGAGGTTCCCATGCAGTGCTCGGCTCAATTTCTGCTTTCCGCGCTCTCGCCCGCCCAGTTTCCCCAAGAGGACGCGCCTGAGATCGCCTTTCTGGGCCGCTCGAATGTCGGCAAATCGAGCCTGCTGAACGCGCTGGTCGGCGCCAAAGCAGCCAAGGTCTCCTCGACGCCGGGGCGCACCCGCGCCATTAATTTTTTCCTGATCGCCGATGCTCGTCGCGCGCCGCAGGCGGTCTTCGCCGACCTGCCCGGCTACGGTTACGCCAAGGTCGCCAAGTCGGTCTCCGCCGGCTGGCAGGATTTTATCGATCCCTACCTGGCCACGCGCCAGGCGTTGGCTCTATGCGTCTGCCTGGTCGACGCCAAAACTCCGCCGCAGGCGAGCGACCGCCAGCTTCTTGACTGGCTGCGCGCCGCCGGCCGCGAGTTCATCGTTGTCGCCACCAAAATCGACCGTCTCAGCGGCAATGAGCGCACGCGCAGCCTCGTCGCTCTCAAACGCGCCCTCGATGTCGATGCACTTCTCCCCGTCTCGGCCAAAACCAGCTACGGCGTAAAAGAACTTTGGGAGCGCATTGAAACCGCCGCCGCCGAAGCCGCAATCGGCTAGTCCGCTGTCTCCAAATTGCGCGTCAAATGAATGACGTCAGTCAGCGCGTCACCACAGCTTTGCCGCAACCGCGTCTAATCCTTAGGCGGTATTCTTTTTCGAGCGATGCTTCTCATTCTCAGCAGCGTTTTCCATCGCCGCCGCGGCCTACTTGCCGTGGCGCTGCTGGCGCTAGCCTCTTTGGCTTCCGCGCAAGAAAGCACCTTCCGCGTTGACGTTAAACTGGTCAACGTTTTCGTCAACGTCACCGACGCCAATGGCGCTCTGGTCGGCGGCCTCACTCGCGACGATTTCGCGCTCTTCGAGGATGGTCGGCCGCAACAGATCGCCGTCTTCGACCGTCAGTCCGGCCAACCGCTCAACCTCACGCTGGCCATCGACACCTCCGGCAGCGTGCGCAAAGACATGAGCGACGAGGCCGCCGCCGCCAAGCGCTTCGCACACGCTCTGCTGCGCCCGCAGGATCAGATGAGCGTCGTCGAGTTCGCCACCAAGGTTCGCGAGCTGGCGCCCTTCACCAACAATCTCTCGTCGATCGACCGCGCCTTCGGCCAGTTGCATGGCGACTGGGCCACGGCCCTTTACGACGCTGTCGGCTTCGCCTCCGCGCGGTTGGGCGTCAGGCCCGGCCGCAAAGTTTTGGTGCTGGTCTCAGACGGCGACGACACCGCCAAAAGCTCCACTTACGCCGACGCTCTTGAGGCCGCTCTGCGCAATGAGGTTATGATCTACGCGCTGATTGACGTGCCTATCGAAGCCAGTGCCGGCCGCGATCTGGGCGGCGAGCACGCGCTCATCACTTTGGCCGAAGAAACCGGCGGCAAGCATTTCTACGTCAACGACGGCGGCCTCGACCAGGCCTTCGCCAAAATCAGTGACGACCTCCGTACCCAGTACCTGCTCGCCTACTATCCCCACCACCAGTTGCCGGGGCAGGAGTTCCATCGCATCACCGTCGCCGTTCCCCGCGCCGCCGCAGGGCAGTTCAACCTTCGCCACAAAACCGGCTACTACGCCAACTCCCCGCTCAAAAGCAATTAGAGCATTTTTACCAATTCAGTAGAGGGCCGAATCGTGCTGAAGGTTGCCGCTCACTGATCTTCGCGTCAACTCGGCGATCCTGAGTCCTATACGTTATTGGTAAAAATGCTCTAGCGGTTCTCTTTCGCCGCGCGTGGAATCTCGCCCATCCAGCGCAAAAACGGCGTCATGGTCAGCCCTTGCACAAAGACCGAGAAGGCGACCACGGCAAAGCTGATCGCGATAATTTCTCCGCGCAGGGGAAGCCCGGGCGGCAGCCCGAGCGCCAGCGCCAACGCCAGCGCGCCGCGCAGCCCGCCCCAGAACAGAACGTGCTGATGCCTGGCCGATACGCGCAGCCGTGAACCGGCAAAAAGCAGGCAGCAGGGATAGATCGCCGCGGCGCGGCCCATCGTAACCAGCGCGATGGCGGCCGCCGCCGGCGCCCAGATGGTGAGCAGTCCGCGTAGCGCCTCGTGCATCCCGATCAAAAGAAAGATCAGCGAATTGGCCGCGAAGGCAGCGAACTCCCAAAAGGTCTGTACCGCCTCTTTGCCGTGCGGTGAAATCGCGCCGCTCCAGGTGCAGTTGCCCATCACCAACCCGGCGGCAATCGTCGCCAGCACGCCGGAAAAGCCCATCCGGTCGGCGAGCAAAAACGAGCCGTAGGCGGCCACGGTCGTAAATGTCAGCTCGATCAGGTGATCGGTGGTCCGGCCAACCAGCACCAGTGCCGTCAGTGCTACCGCCGCGCCGCAAATCAGGCCGCCGGCAACGCTTTTCACCAGCAAAAATGAGATCTGCGCCACGCCCAGGGGTTTGCCCGTCGCCACCGCCAAAACCACGCCGAAGGCCACCGCCGCCGTGCCGTCGTTAAACAGGCTTTCCGATTCGATCAGCAGCCGCAGCCGTCCCTGAACGCGGGCTTCTTTGAATGCGGCGATGACCGAAACCGGATCGGTGGCGGCGATCAGCGCGCCAAAAATGAGCGCCGCGATCCACGGCCAGCCCATCAGGTAGTGCATGCCGGTCGCCGTCAACCCGCCCGAAAGCACCACGCCCAGCGTCGCCAGCACGGTGACGAGCGAAAGATCGCGCCGCAGTTGCCCCCAGTCCAGCGAGTAGGCCGCCTCGAACAGCAGTGGCGGCAGCAGCACGGTAAACAGCAGATCTTTGGTGAGCGCCACCTTGGGCGCAAAGGGCATCGCGGCCAGCGCGATGCCCGCCGTGACCAGACCGACGCTGTAGGGCAGGCGCAGCCGCCGCGTGAACATGGCCACGATAGCGGCTATCAGCAGCAACAGCGTTACGGTCTGGAAATGAGTTTCCATGCGCGATCCAAAGCGGCGGTTGTTTTTCTACTTCCACTTTAACCGCAAAAATGCATCAATGCATTGCGGCGTCGCGGCTTACGATGAGCGCAAATTCGATTGCAATCAATCCGCGCCGCGCCGCGCACTCCGCGCCAAGCCGGCAACGCCTATAATTTCGGTTGTGATACGAGCTTTTTCATTGCGACTGCGGTGGACGCGGCGGCGGCTTTCGAGCCTCGCCCTGACGGTGTTGTGCGCTGCCATTCCGGCGCTTTACGGGCAAGGGCAGACAGCCGCCCAGGCAGCCGCCTCCGGCGACGCCAAAGTTTTGCTGGTGCTGCCCTTCGACAGCCGCGCCGGCCAGCCGAGTCTCGACTGGATTCGCGAAGCCGCGGTCGAGGTTTTGAGCAAGCGCTTCGCTTCGGCGGGTTTTCAGCCCACCAGCCGCGCCGATCGCACCTATGCCCTCGATCATCTGGGCCTGCCGCAGGGCTTTCAGCCTTCGCGCGCCAGCGCCCTCAAGTTGGCGCAAACTCTCGACGCCGATTCGATCGTCGTTGGCAGCTTTTCGCTCGACGGCAACAATCTGGTGGCCACCGCGCGGCTGGTTGACGTGCCGCAGTTGCGCATGACGCCCGAAGTGAGCGCGCGCGGCCCGATGCGCGACCTGATCGCCGTCTTCAGCTCGCTGGCCTGGAAGCTGACCCGGCAGATCGATCCCAACTTCAGCGTCGCCGAGGAGACCTTTACCGCGGCGGGCAAGGGCATTCGCCTCGACGCCTACGAACAGTACATCCGCGGCATCACCGAGCCGGATCAGGCCGAACGTCTGGCGCACCTGCAGAAAGCCGTCAAGCTGAATCCGGAGTTTGGTCCGGCCTGGATGGCGCTCGGTCGCGAGCTGTACGCCAGCCAGCAGTATCAGGAGGCTGCCTCGGCCTTCGCCAAAGTCGACCGCAACGGCACCGACGGTCTTGAGGCCGGCTTTTATCGCGGCATGTCGCTGATCTTTTCCGGCGACTATGCGCATGCCGAGCAGGCCTTTGCCGAAGTAGCCAAGGTGCTGCCGCTGGCCGAGGTGGAAAACAACCAGGGCGTGGCTGCCAGCCGACAGGGGCACGACGGTATGCATCTGTTTATGCAGGCCGCCGCCGCCGATCCCAATGCCGCCGATTATCACTTCAACCTCGCCGTCAGCCTCAAGCGTCATGGCGATCTTTCCGGTGCGCTGAACGAAATAGCGCAGTGCCTCAAGCAGCGCCCCGGCGACAGCGAAGCGCAGTTGCTCGAGGATTATTGGAAGCATCCCTCCAGCGCCTCCGGCGTCGATCCGCTGGAGCGGATTGTGCGTAACTTTGACGCGGCGGCCTTTAAGCAGGCGGCGGCGATGATCGATCAGGTGGACGCCGGGCGACTGGCCGCTCTGGCGCCGCCCGAGCACGCGCAGGCGCTTTGCACGCAGGCTAAAAGCTATTTGAATCGCGGCTTGTTGCTCGAAGCCGAGCGCCTCTTTCAGGAAGCGGCAGCCACGGACAACAAAAGCGCCGCGGCGCACGCCGGCTTGGCCGAGCTCCGCCGCCGCAGCGGAGACCTTGACGCCGCGCGCAAGCAGGCTCGCGCCTCTCTCGATTTGAAGCCCACCGCCGATGCCTATCTGGTGCTGGCGCGCCTCGACCTTGCCTCCGGCTCGCTGGGCGTGGCGGGCGACGAAATCGGCGCGGCCCTCAAGCTCGAGCCCAACAACGTCGATGCGCTCGATCTGCAGCGGCAGATCATGGCCAAGAGCAGGCAAAAGTAGCCCGGTGGGCGAAGCAGCTAAATCGAAAATGCGCTAGAGTTGGTTGGAATACTCGTTGGGCATTGCAAGAAGCGTCAGGGCACGAGTTTACTCGTGCCGTAATTGCCTGAAAAAATCCGGTTGGCCAAAAAGAGGCGAACCATGAAGCAATGGGCAACAAAGATCGCGGCGGGCATGGGGCTCGCTTTGGGCCTGAGCGCTCTCGCTCAACAGCCGCTCGCCCAGCAGCCGTTTGTCGACAAGCTGGTTCTCGACGACACGATTCAACCGGTCAGCGCCGGCGAGCTCTCCCGCGCCCTGGCTCGGGCCAACTCCGACGGCGCCAGCGCATTGCTCGTCGAGCTTGACACGCCCGGCGGCCTGCTCGATTCCACCCGTTCGATGGTCGGCGCGATGCTGGCCTCTCGTGTTCCCGTAATTGTCTACGTCGCTCCTTCCGGTGCGCGCGCCGGTTCCGCCGGCTTCTTTCTGCTTGAGGCGGCCGACCTCGCCGCCATGGCCCCAGGGACCAACGCCGGCGCGGCTCATCCCGTAATCGAGTTCGGCGCTCAACCCGACGCCGTCATGAGCCAGAAGATCGCCAACGACGCCGAGGCTTTTTTGCGCTCCTACGTCACCAAGCGCAACCGCAATGCGGACGCCGCCCAGGCCGCCGTCGAATCCTCGCACTCCTACACCGCCGACGAGGCCCTCAATCAGCACTTGATCGACGGCGTCGCCGGTAGCGACGCCGAGCTGCTCAATGCCCTCGACGGCCGCGTCGTTACGCGCATCGACGGCTCCAAACTGACGCTCCACCTGGCCGGCGCGCGCATCCAGACGATCCGCCCCGCGCTGCGCGCCCAACTCCTCGGCTGGCTCGTCAATCCCAACATCGCGCTGCTCTTTCTGCTCGGTGGCGCGCTCCTGATCTATCTCGAATTCAATGCCCCCGGTACCATCGTTCCCGGCGCGCTGGGCACGCTGATGGTGCTGCTGGCGATCTTCGCTCTCAATCTGCTGCCTATCCGCTACACGGCTGTTCTGCTGCTCATCGCCGCGCTGGTTCTGCTCGTGCTCGAGGCCAAAATCGGCGGCCATGGCGCGCTTGCCATCACCGGCATCGTCTGCCTCGCCTTCGGTATGCTCACCCTGGTCGCCGCGCCGATCCCCGAGCTGGGCATCAGCCCGCTTGTGGCTATCAGCGTCAGCGCCGCCTTTGGCGCGATTACGGCTTTTCTATTGCGGCTGGTGGTGCGCGCGCGCCGGCGCAAGTCGCGCATCGGCGCCGACGCCATGATCGGCTGTACAGCCACGGCGATGGAGCCGCTGGCCCCGCAGGGCCACGTAATGGTCGAAGGCGAAATCTGGCAGGCAGAGGCCGCCGCGCCCATGCCTGTCGGCGCACGGCTCCGCGTGGTCGGCTACGACCACCTGCTGCTGCGCGTGGAACCGGAACCGGATTCCGCAAAAAATTGACACGAACCAACGCTCCCCGCCCGGGAGAGCTGTTCGCGTTCCCGACCCATGAGGCGCTGGTGGTGCCACGTGCCAACCCCCGGTCGGAACCAGTTTCCGTCACCCTCGGAGATTGAACTTTCTTGTAGCTGCCCGGACTGGGCGGAGATGTGCAAGCATGTCGCGGCTGTTCTCTATGGCATTGGCGCTCGTTTGGACAAGCAACCAGAGCTTCTTTTCCGGCTTCGCGCCGTGAACGAAAAGCAACGGATCGCCAGCGCCGGCAAGTCGCGCAAGTTCTGCCACACAGAACGCCGTTGCCGCAACCAGGAAAAAGATTGCGGTCGTCGTCATGAAAGCGAAGCTGGCAGGAAAGACTGCTATCCAAGCGGCAAGCGCCAAACGCGCTTCGCTACGCCTGAAATCGACTAGAGCAAATCGCCTGATGGCATAGAGGAGAAAATCGTCCCTCAGGGGCTAAAGCCCGCGATTGATGGGCCTTTTTACGGCACGGCTAAACAGGCTGCGGAAAAACATGGTTGTGGAAGATCGAAGGTTAGCAGGGCCTAAAGGCCACATTGA
>PMHC01000168.1 GCA_003156495.1 Acidobacteriaceae bacterium | reverse complement strand
CCCTGATTGGCCGAAATTGGCGAGGGGAAGTTGTACTGGTAGTTGTTGGCGTAGGCGTCCGCGGAGCCGTAGTTGGGCGTGGGGAAAAGATACTTGAGAACCTTAGAGGCTGTGGCGCTGGGCGTTACATTCGTCGCGTCGAGCGAGTTTCCGTTGGGAGAGGAAATCGAGCTGACGCCCTGGCCGGCGAGATACGAAGCCAGATTCCCCGAGCGCATCGCGGCCGAAGGCACGCTGAGCAGCAACGGGGTTTCACGCGGCAGCCGCAGCCCCTCATAGCTGATGAAAAAGAAAGTGCGATCGGTCGAGGAACTCAGGCGCGGAAGGCGCAGCGGGCCGCCGAGGGTGCCACCGAAATCGTTCATGATGATGCGCGGCTTGGAGAGCGCGAAGACGTCGTTCGAGTTGAAGATCGTGTTCTCGTGATTTTCAAAAACGCCGCCGTGGAACTGTGTAGTGCCGGCCTTGGAAACAGTGGTAATGTCGGCCACGCCGGAAAATTCGGCGTTGTTGTTTGACTCGGAAACGCGAATTTCTTCGATGGAATTGAAGGAGGGGAAGAGCTCGTTGACCGGGCCGGAATACTCGACGCCCAGCGCGGCGATGCCGTCGATGGTGACACTGAGCAGCGCTGCGGTGGCGCCCATTACTTCAAGGTTGCCGCTATCGTCGGTCTGCACACCGGATTCGGTCGTGAGTGTGGAGATGGGACTGGTAGAGCCGGTCGAGCGGGAATAGATAGCGACGGGCAGATCAACCAGCTCGTCGCCGAGCTTGGTTTGGGCGACGCTGGAAACATCGGTGGTAATGACGGGGACTTCGTCTTCGCGGACTTCGACGGTCTCGCTCTGCGCGCCGGGCTTGAGCGTAACGTCGATGCGGCGCGTTTCGCGCGCGGCCAGCGCAATCTGCGGCAGAGATTCGGTCTGAAAGCCGGGCGCGGCGATGGTCAACTTGTAAGCGCCCACCTCGAGATTGCGGAACTCGTAATTGCCGCTGGCGTCGGCAAGTGCGAGCTTTTTGGCCTGCGTACCGGTGTTCACCAGCGTAATCTGCGCGCCCTGCACGATGGCGCCCGTGGCGTCGCGCACGATGCCCAGCACTGAACCAAATGTGGATTGTGCAGAAAGAGGGCTAACAGCGGAGGCCGCCAGCCAACAGCAGAAGAGGAAGAGTTTGAAGGCATTTTGCCTGGAAGGCCGCATACAGCGGCAGGGTTTTTCCATCCAATTTCCTTTCGAGCGATCTACGAGAAAACCATCTCATTCACGCTTTCTTTTTCAATAGGGTCAAAAATTAATGTAAAGCCTATCGAGCTTGATTGCGAGCGTTTTTTGCGAAAAAATTCGTCTGAATTTCGGCGTCTGTTTTCGAGACAGACCAAAAGGCCGATTGGCGTGGAGTTGCGCGCGACCGGCAGCAAATTTTTTTTGTTCAGTTTCAGTAAGTGGGAGAGCGAGGAGAAGCGTCAGCCTCTGCGCCGGGCGGCCTCTTTGTAGATGGCTTGGTATTCGCGCGCCGAGTTGACCCAGCCGTAATCCCGCTCCATGCCGTTGCGCATCAGCCGCGGCCATTCTTTTGGCGAGTGGAAAGCCGCCAGCGCCCGGTCGATAGCGGCCAGCAGATCTTTCGGTTCGCAGCCGGCGAACTTAAAGCCCGTGCCGGTTGCCTTCTGCGCGTTCCATTCTTCGATGGTGTCGTCCAGCCCGCCGGTCGCGCGCACAATGGGCACGGTGCCGTACTTGAGCGAGTAAATCTGATTCAGGCCGCAGGGCTCGTAGCGCGAGGGCATCAGGAAGAGATCGGCGCCGGCCTCGACCTTGTGCGCGATTCCTTCGTCGTAACGGATGCGGGCGGCCACGTTGTCGGGATGGCGGAAGGCCCAGCCGCGGAAAAAATTTTCGAAGTACGAATTGCCCGTGCCCAGCACGATAACAGCCAGATTGCGCTCGGCGATCTGCTCGGAGATTTGGGCGACGATGTCGAAGCCCTTCTGCGCCACCAGGCGCGAAACGATGCCGATGACGGGCGTGTTTTCCGGAAGCTGATCGAGGCCGAAGAGGCGCAGCAGATCGGCTCTGCAGGCGCGTTTGCCAATCGGATTGCGCGGCGTATAGCAAGCCACCAGATTGGTATCGGCGGCCGGATTCCAGCGCGAGTAATCGACGCCGTTCAGAATGCCATGCAAATCGGCGGCGCGGCGATGCAGAACGCCATCCAGTTGTTCTCCGAACTCCGGCGTTTGAATCTCTTCGGCGTATTTGCGGCTCACCGTGGTCAACAGATCGGAGAAGACCAGCCCGCCCTTAAGAAAGTTGAAGCGATTGAAGTGTTCGACCTTGTCGAGAGTGAATAGATCCCACGGGAAGAGAAGCTGTTCGATGGTGTTGGGCGGAAACTTGCCCTGATAGGCGGCGTTGTGAATGGTGAGCACGGTGGCGGCGGAGCGCAGAACGGGATCGGTGGCGTAGACGGTGCGCAGATAAACGGGAATGAGCGCGGCCTGCCAGTCGTGCACATGGAAGACCTGTGGCACGCCGAGAATCTTGGCGGCCTCAATGACGGCGCGGCAAAAGAGGCCGAAGCGCTCGGCGTTGTCGCTGTATTCTCCGCCGTGGGGACCGTAGAGATCGGGCCGGTCGAAGATCTCCGGGCAATCGATGAAGTAGTAGCGCACGCCATCGCGTTTGCCGCCGTCAATCACGCCGACAAAGCGGTTGTAGTAGCGGAAGGGGATGGTGAGCGAGCGCACGGCGTAGTGCGGCGCGCCCTCGATGAAGCGGCGCACGCGCGGATAAAAGGGGATGTAGACCGAGATTTCGTGGCCGAGCTTGGCCAATTCCTGCGGCAGCGCGCCCACCACGTCGGCCAAACCGCCGGATTTGGCGAACGGAGCGCACTCCGATGCGGCAAACGCGATGTGCATTCTGCCACTCCTTGTGGCGTAACCAAGGCTCAAGTCTACTACGCGCTACAGTAGAAGTTCAGTTAGGACAAACACATACATTAAGATGCGATTCCCGAAGCCGGCCGGCTTTTCCCCTTCGGTCCGCGCCGCGGCCGCTCAATTATGATGATGATGGAGATGCAGATCGAGGCACGGCCACGCTTTCTTGCGGCGGCGCGGGACGAAAACGGGCTGCAAGATTCAACCGGAGGAGAAGTATGACGATCAACCATATGAAGCTGATTTCTTCTTTCGCGCTGCTGGCGCTGAGCAGCGTTTTTTGCGGAAGAATCGCAGGGCAGACGCCGCCGGCGGCTGACGCGACGGAGCGTTCGTTCCGCGTTGAGGACGGCAAATTTTTGCTTGACGGTAAACCTTTTCAGATCGTCTCCGGCGAAATGCACTATCCGCGTATTCCCCGCGAATACTGGCGTGCGCGGCTGCGCATGGCCAAGGCCATGGGGCTAAATACGATCACCGCCTACGTCTTCTGGAACTTTCACGAAACGCGCCCCGGCGTCTACGATTTTTCCGGCCAGCACGACGTGGCCGAGTTCGTGCGCGAGGCGCAAAGCGAGGGGCTGTACGTGAATCTGCGTCCTGGGCCTTTCGTTTGCGCCGAGTGGGAGTGGGGCGGCTATCCGGCCTGGCTGCTAAAGGATCACGAGATTCAGGTGCGTGGCAGCGATCCCAAGTTTCTGGTTCCGGCGCGGCGGTGGCTGCTGCGGCTCGGCAAGGAACTGGCGCCGTTGCAACTTGCTCACGGCGGCCCGATCATCTCCGTGCAGGTTGAAAACGAGTATGGCTCCTTCGGCGACGACCACGCCTACATGGAGCAAATCCACCGCGACCTGGTCGACGCCGGCTTCGACCAATCGGTGCTTTACACCGCCGACGGCGCCGATAGAATTCTCGAGGGTTCGCTGCCGGAGCTGCCGGCGGTTATCAACTTCTCGCCGGGCAACGCGCGTGACTCCTTTGCGTCGCTGCAAAAACAGCGTCCGCAGGGCCCCTTCATGGCAGGCGAATGGTGGGACGGCTGGTTCGATCACTGGGGCGAAAAGCATCACGTTACCGACGCCAAAGCGCAGGCCGACGAGCTCAAATGGGTTCTCGATCAGGGCTACTCGATCAGCATTTACATGTTCCACGGCGGAACGAGTTTTGGTTGGATGAACGGCGCGAATATGAGCGGGAGCTCTTACGAGCCGGATGTAACCAGCTACGATTACGACGCGGCGCTTGACGAAAGCGGACGGCCGACGCCGAAGTTTTATCTCTTCCGCGACGTAATCGCCAAGGCGACCGGCATCACGCCGCCGCCGGTTCCCGCCGTCGATCCGTCCGTCGCGGTTGCGCCCGTTGCGCTTCGGCTATCCGCCTCGCTGTGGCAGACGCTGCCGCGGCCTTACGTCTCCGATCAGGTGATGAGCATGGAGGATCTCAATCAGGCCTACGGCTACATCCTCTATCGGACGAAGATCGCCAAGCCGGTCTCCGGCGATCTGGTTTTGGACGAGCTGCACGACTACGCGGTGATTTACGTGAACGGCAAGCAGATCGGCACGCTCGACCGGCGGCTGAAGCAGAATAGCCTGCACGTCGATTTGAAAGAGCCGAATACGCGGCTCGACATTCTGGTTGAAAATACCGGCCGGGTAAACTTTACGACGGCGATTCGCGGCGAGCGCCAGGGCATCACCAAGCAAGTTACGCTGGCCGGCAAGCCGCTTACCGGTTGGACGATCTATCCGCTGCCAATGGAAGAGCCCGGCAAGCTGCCCTTCAGCGTGAAGGCCTGCACGGGCGCCTGCTTCTATCGTGGCATGCTCAAAGTCGGCCAGGCTGGAGACACATTTCTGGACACCGGCAACTTCACCAAAGGCTTTGTGTGGGTGAATGGCCACCCGCTGGGGCGGATCTGGAAGATCGGACCGCAGAAGCGGCTCTACCTGCCGGGACCGTGGCTGCACGCCGGCGACAATGAAGTGATTGTCTTCGATCTGGAAGGCGAATCGGGCCGGAAGATCGAAGGCAATGCGACGCCGGATTTGGGTGAAGTGCCGGCGAAATAACCTCTCCGCTTCTGTCGGGCTCTGGGCACGATTGAAGGTCGGCCCGGAGCCGCTTTGCTCTACAAGAGGATCGCAGGCAGCTAAAAGTTGCTTCTGTCGGGTATCATCGAAGTATCGCTTTACCGGCGAATCCGTTACTAGAGCATTTTTGCCAATTCTGTAGAGTGCCGAATCGTGCTGAAGGTTGCCGCTCACTACTGTTCGCGTCAACTCGGCGATCCTGAGTTCTATACGCTATTGGTAAAAATGCTCTAGCGAATCTTCGATCGAGGAACTCCGTTGCCTGACGTGCACAACTCTACATTGCCGCCCGCTTCTTCCGCCGCGTCCGCGCATCAATCCCATACACATCACCTGCGCATCGCTATTTTGGGTTTCGGCACCGTGGGCACTTCGGTGGCGCGCATTCTGATCGAGTCAAAACCTCAAGGGCTGGAACTGACGCACATCTTCAATCGCAACGTGGCGCGCAAGCGTGTCGATTGGGTTCCCGAAAGCGTGATTTGGAGCGAAGACGTCGAAGCCGTGCTGGCCTCCGATGTGGATGTGATTGTCGAGCTGGTTGGCGGTCTCGATCCCGCCGGCGGCTGGGTGCGCCGGACGCTTGATGCGGGCAAGAGTGTTGTTACCGCGAACAAAAAGTTGATCTCCTATCAGGGAGTCGAGCTGGAACGGCTGGCCGCGGCTAAAGGCGGCCACCTGAAATTCGGCGCTGCCGTCGCCGGCGGAATTCCCGTGATTCCAGGCCTGGAGCAGGGGCTTGCCGGCGATCGCATCCGGCGCATCGAGGGAATTTTGAACGGCACCTGCAACTTCAT
This sequence comes from Acidobacteriaceae bacterium, assembly GCA_003156495.1. GTDB lineage: Bacteria > Acidobacteriota > Terriglobia > Terriglobales > Acidobacteriaceae > Telmatobacter. The sequence goes on along the minus strand of PMHC01000168.1, from coordinate 6,536 downwards.
TCTCAGCAAGATGGAGACGGGCGCGCCTTACGCCGAGGTGCTCGCCGAGGCGCAGGCCAAGGGGTACGCCGAGGCCGATCCTACAGAGGATGTGGGCGGCTTTGACGCNNTCAGCTATGCGCGCGATCTCGGTTGCACGATTCGCCAGGTGGCTCGCGCCGAGCAGGCCGAGGGCCAAGTGGCGGCTAGTGTCGGCCCCGCGCTGGTCGATCTTCATGCGCCAATGGCCTGGTCGCACGGAACGGAAAATATGGTTGTACTCAGCGGCCACTATGGCGGCGACGTCGTTTTCTCCGGCCACGGCGCCGGCGGCAATCCTACGGCCGTCGCCGTCGTCAGCGATCTGCTGGCGCTGGCTCATGGTTCGCGCCGCGTTGAAATGCCTTCGGTTCCGGCCACGGTGGGCGCCGAGTTCGAGGTGCCGCACTACATCCGCTTCCTGGTCAATGACCGCCCGGGGATTGTGGCGGCCATTACCACGGCGCTGGCCAACGAAGGAATCAACATCCGCGCCATTGTGCAAAAGGCCGGCTACCCGGCGCGCGCGCTGCCTTTCGTCGTTACCGTGGAACCTTGCAAGAGCAGCGCCCTGCAACGCGCTCTGGCGCAGATTCGCACCATGGACTGCATGTTGGTTGAGCCGCTCGACCTGCAAATGCTGGAGTAGAATTACCACCAAGCAAGTACGGATCGGTCGGGCCCCCTGAGTGCGAGGTCTACCATGTACGGCTCTACGTATCGATGCGAAATCTGCGGCGAGGAAAGCGATAATCCGCAGCATTGGATTGTGATCCACTGCTGCGAAGCCCGGCTGATCATTTACAAGTGGACCGAAGAGGCCGCCAATGCAAAAGGCGCGCGCCATTACTGCGGCGAACGTCACGCCCAGGTTTACATCGGTCGCTGGCTCGATGCCGCCTGCTGTTGAAGGCCATGTCGATATAAATCAGGAAACGCCCCGCGAAACCGCGAGGCGTTTTCGTCTTTAGTTCAGCTTTTCGCCGGTCCGGTCGATTCGCGTACGACCAGCTCCGGGCTGACCACAATTTCGGAAGGAAACGGCTTTTCCTTGTCGGCGATTCGTTCGAGTAGCACCTCGGCGCCGCGCCGGCCCATCTCGGCCAACGGCTGCCGCACGGTGGTCAGCGACGGGGTGAAGTAAGCCGCCGAAAGAATGTCGTCGAAGCCCACGACGGAAACGTCGCCTGGCACGTTCAGGCCGGCATCTTTCAGCGCGCGGATGGCGCCGATGGCCGCAATGTCGTTGAAGCAGAAGATGGCCGTAAAGGCGCGCGTACGCTCCAGCAGCGCTTTAATCGGTTTGTAGCCGATCTCGGGAGCCATGGGGTGTTGGCCGGATTTGGTCGACCAGCCGCTGGCGTCGATGCGAATCACCAGCTCGGGATCGAGTTTCAGACCGATTTCCTTGGCTACCCGCTGAATGCTCTTCCAGCGGAATTCCGAGTCGGGAATTGCGTGCGGGCCACGCATGATGGCGATGCGCCGGTGGCCGAGTTCATACAGGTGCTTGAGCGCCTGCTCGACCGCCGCATGATGGTCCAAAACGATATTGGTGACGTTGGGCGCCGCGCAGTGGCTCGAGATGGCAACCGCCGGCACTGGCACGGCCAGCTCGGCGACCGACGTGTTCAGCAGCAGAAATCCGTCAACGGCCCGCTCCACCAACAGGCGCGGATAGCGCTCGATCAGCTCCGGCTTCCAGTCGTGGCAGGCGGTGAAGTAGAAGTAGTGCGCCGCGATCAGCTTTTCCACTACGCCGTTCATTACGCGCGTGAAGTAACCTTCGCTCAGATCCGGCGCCAGCACGCCGACGCTAAGCGACCGGCTTTGCCGTAGCGAGCGGGCAAAGTAGTTGGGCCGGTAATTGAACCGTTTGGCGGCCTCGACCACGCGATCCCGCGTCTCCTGCGGAATGGACTTGGCGGCCGGTGAATGGTTCAAAACCAAGGAGATCGTCGTTTGCGAGAGCTGCAAATGCTCGGAGAGCATACGCAGATTGACGTGCCCGGACGGCGTTGGATTTTTAACTTTAGCCATCTTAAAGGTTACAGGTATCCTTAAAAACGAGAATACACTGCTTTTCCCTTGCTATATCGATTTTCTCCAAAGAAATATACGGCTTTTGGCCTTGAAGCGCCGCTTGGCTTTGGGGACCATAGGGGAAAGAATATCCTAACCTATGCATTTGATTTTGCTTGTCTGTAACCTTCCGTTCATATTTCCCCGGTAGCCTTAAGGTGTGGATACAACCGTGCCGGAAATTCATATCGCCCATCCTCAGTTCCAGCCTGAGCCAAGCGTAACCGCCGAGCAGCGCCAGGCAGCCTCGGCGGCGCAAGAGCCGTCGGAGGTTCGCCGTTTTTTGCTTTCGCGCGGCAACTCCGCCTTAGCGGACCGGAGTTTCCAGATTTTGATGACGCTGTGCGCGCTGAGCATCTTCGGTATTGTCGCGCTCATCGCCATCGAGCTGATCGGCAACTCGCGTCTGGCCTGGCACAGCTTCGGCCTGCAATTCTTCTTCAAGGCCTACATCGATCCGTACACCGGACTGCCGACCTACTGGGATCCGGTCAACGGTCATTTCAGCGCTTTGCCGTTTGTTTACGGCACACTGCTTTCTTCGCTGATGGCGTTGATGCTGGCCGTTCCGCTGGCGCTGGGCGTCGCCGTCTTTCTCACCGAGATGTGTCCGAATTTTTTACGCGGACCACTGGCCTTTCTTACCGAGTTGCTGGCCGCCATTCCCAGTATCATCTACGGTCTGTGGGCGATCTTCGTGCTGGTGCCGCTGCTGCGCGAACACGTCAACCCATGGTTGATTAAAATCTTCGGCTGGAGCGGCCTTTTCAGCGACGACAATCCCACCGGTCTCGGCTTTGTTTCCGCATCCGTCATTCTCGCCATCATGATTCTGCCGATCATTTCTTCGCTGACCCGTGAGGTGATGATCGCCGTGCCGCATTCGCAGCGCGAGGCGGTGCTGGCCCTCGGCGCTACGCGCTGGGAGATGATCCGCATGGGCGTTTTGCGCAACGCCCGCATCGGCATTGTCGGCGCCATCATTTTAGGTCTGGGGCGCGCGCTGGGCGAAACCATGGCCGTCACCATGGTGATCGGCAACAGCCCCGAGATTCACCGCTCGCTGCTGGCCAATGGCAGCTCGATGGCCGCCGTGATTGCCAACGAGTTTGCCGAAGCCACCAACGATCTGCATCGCAGCGCACTGATCGAGATTGGCCTGGCGCTGTTTATCGTCACCATCATAGTTAACGCGCTGGCCCGCCTGCTGGTTTGGGCCGTTACCCGTGGCGCACCGGCGCGTGTGAACTAACTGCGGGGCGGGGAAGAGAATTCAACGAGGAGATTCATGGAAGCAGCCAGTACAGGAACGAAATTTCAACTGCGCGCGCGGATTCGCGGGTTGATCGATAGCGGCGCCACGATTCTGGCGGTGCTATCAACGCTGCTCGTCATTCTGCCTTTGGTGGCGATCTTCATCTATCTTTTGCTGAAAGGCGCCAGCTCGCTGAATCTGGATTTCTTTATCCGCACGCCCAAGCCAGTGGGCGAAGCCGGCGGCGGCATGGCCAATGCGATTGTGGGTTCGGCCACGCTGCTGGCCGTGGCCAGTATTCTGGGCGTTCCCATGGGGATCTTCGGCGGGGTTTATCTGGCGGAGTTCGGCCGCGGCACCAAGCTGGCCAACGCCATCCGCTTTACCGCCGACGTGCTGAACGGCGTACCCTCGATCGTGATGGGCATCGCCGCCTACTCGCTGATCGTTTTGCCGCAAGGGCACTTTTCGGCCTTTGCCGGCGGCGTCGCGCTGGGCATCATGATGATTCCCACCATCTGCCGCACCACCGAGGAAATGCTGCTGATGGTGCCGCACGTGGTGCGCGAAGCCGCGCTGGGGCTGGGCGTTCCCAACTGGCGCTCGGTGCTGTCGATCACCGTAAAAACCGCATCGCCGGGCATCATCACCGGCTGCATGTTGGCTTTTGCGCGCGTGGCTGGCGAAACCGCGCCGCTGCTCTTTACCGCTTTGGGTAACAACTTCTGGAGCACGACGCTGAACGAGCCCATCGCCGCTCTTCCGCTGCAAATTTATGTTTACGCCATCTCTCCGTACGACGACTGGCACCGGCTGGCCTGGGCGGGAGCGCTGGTCTTAATCGTTCTGATTGTGCTCGCCGTTTCTCTGGTGCGATACGTCACCAGCCGCGGCGTTTTGAAAGGGGCAAGCTAAAGTGGGCGTCGGCATCGAAGTCGCGAACCTGAACGCGTGGTACGGTTCCAACCACACGCTGCAGGACATCTCCCTGAACATTCCCGCCAATCACGCCACGGCGTTGATTGGCCCTTCGGGCTGCGGCAAAAGCACCTTTGTGCGCTGCTTGAACCGCATGCACGAAACCAACCCGATCGCGCGCGTCACCGGCACCGTTCGTATGGGCGGCATCGACATTTACGAGGACGTGAAGCCGGTCGAAATCCGCCGCCGCGTGGGCATGGTTTTTCAACGGCCCAATCCCTTCCCGACAATGTCGATTTACGACAACGTCGCCGCCGGCCTCAAGCTGAACGGCTACACCAATCGCAAGTCTCTCGACGAGATCGTCGAAAAGTCGCTCAAAAACTCCGCCCTTTGGGACGAGGTCAAGGACGATCTGAAGAAAAAATCCGGCGCCAGCCTCTCCGGCGGCCAGCAGCAGCGGTTGTGCATCGCGCGCGCTTTGGCCGTAGACCCGGAAGTTCTGTTGATGGACGAACCGGCCTCGGCGCTTGATCCGGTTTCGACCTCGAAGATCGAAGACCTGATTTTTCAACTGAAGACTCAGTACACGATCGTCATCGTGACGCATAATATGCAACAGGCGGCGCGCGTCGCCGAGATGACGGGATTCTTTTTGAATGGCCGCATGGTCGAGTTTGACTCGACGCAGAAGATTTTTACCAATCCTTCCGACAAGCGCACGGAAGATTACATCACGGGTAGGTTCGGATGACACGCCTTCGTTTTCAACAAAGTCTGGAAGATCTTAAAGAGAATCTACTCGTCATGGCCGGCCTTGCCGAGCAGGCTATTCAGCGCTCCGTCGAGGCCTACCGCGTTCGCGATCTGTCGATTTGCGATCTGGTCAGCCGCAGTGAGCTGGCCATCAATCGCATGGAGCGCGAGATCGATCAGTCGGCGCTCGATCTGCTGGCCATGGAACAGCCCATGGCCGTCGATCTGCGCTTCATCCTGAGCATCATCAAGATCAACGCCGATCTGGAGCGCGTTGGCGACGCGGCGAAAAACATCAGCGAGCGCGTGCGCCACATGGAGAAGATGGCCGCCGTCGATCTGCCCGTTGATGTGCCCCGCATGGCCGCGCTGGTCGAAGACATGGTGCGCAAAAGCCTACAAGCCTTTATCGAGGCCGATGCCGAGCTGGCTCGCGCCGTGCTCAACATGGACGAGGCCGTCGACGAGATGAATCGCAATGCATACAAGGCGCTCACCAAAGTCATGGAGGAGCAGAGCCATCTGGCCCCGCAGGCCTTGAATGCCCTGATGATTAGTCGCGCTTTGGAGCGCGTCGGCGACCACGCCACCAACATCGCCNNAGGACATCATCTTCTGGGTGCAGGGCAGCGATATTCGCCACCCCAAGAGCGTAGCCAAGCTCTTGGCGGCGCAGGCCAAGGCTGCCGTATCTGAAGAGCAATCGGTTACCGACGATACGGCGAAAGCGGCGTCAACCGGCGCGGCCTCCGCGCAGGAGTAGAGGCCTTCCACCCCACCCTAGCCGCAAAGAACGCGGCTAGAATGGGGCACCCACATCTGAACTTTCTTAACGCAATCCAGAGCACAAATCTTTTCGTAAAGACGACGAAGCCCCGCAAATCGCGGGGCTTCATCGTCTCTGAAAGCTGAAGGCTGAGAGCTGAAGGCTGGATTTAACGTGTGGTTGCGGCCGTAACCTTTACGCCCAACGCGTTCAGCTTGCTGTGCGCGGTGTGGGCTTCAGGCGATTGCGGGTGGCGCTGGATCAGCAGCTTCAACTCGCGCACGCCGGCGTCTTTTTTGTTGGTCGCCAACAGCGCCAGTCCCTTGTGCAACTGTGCCGCCGGGGCGTTGTGGTTGCCACTGAAGCCTTCCAGCACCGCGTTATAGGCGCTGATGGCCGTTGCGTAATCCTTTTGCTGGTAGGCGATTTCGCCCAAATAATACTGTGCCGTACCGGCCGCATCGTCCATCGGATAATAGTGCACCACGTCCTGGAACTCGCCCTGCGCCACCTGGTAACGGCCGGCGCTGTAGTCGCGCACGCCTGCCTGCAGAGTTCCTTCGAGCGGCGGAGCCTGCGCGGAGGAGGCGTTTTGCGCCGCTCCAGAGGCGCCGGACTGTCCTTGCGCCTGGGGCGGCGCTTGCGCGTTCTGCAATTGCGCTTGCAGGTCGGCGACGGTTTTGTCCAGCTTGGTGATGCGCGCCTTCAGCTCGTCGACCGAGTCGTTCAGCGACTGCA
>PMHC01000318.1:17985-33334 GCA_003156495.1 Acidobacteriaceae bacterium | reverse complement strand
CAGATCTCGGTACTCTCAAGTGACGAGATTGTACGGCGAATCGGCGCCTCCGCTGCCTAACGCAAGCAAATGGTGCGCCTCACAATACAATTCTCCATCTGTTTTCTTGAAGACGAATTGATCCCCTGTCAATTGGCAGCGCCCCCCATACAATGCCTTCAATGCCGCAACAATCTTCTGGTTTCGTTGCAACACAGTTAAAGTGATCTGCTTCTTGCTCGCTGGAGCTTCGTCGGCAATGTCATCCAGAAATAGATCGGCGATTATCTCCGCATCAGTTTTGGATTTGTAACGAGGCGATTGCTTTTTGCTGTTTAAACTCTGAGATGAGGGCAGCTTGATTGCTGGTTCCCCCGGCGGCGTTTCCGGAGACTTATTGATAGTCTTTTGCGATGGTTTCGCAGCCACGGGTAAAGTGCTGATCGGTACGGCTGCTCGCACCGTCAGAAACGGCCAGCCAGCGTTTTGCTCGTCGAAATAGACGCCAGGATTTAAGTTGATGTTTCCATCCTCTTTGGTAAACATTTGGCGTAGTCTGTCGTCTACTTGCCAGTCGGCTTTTGGCTGGGGGCTTGAAACCATCCCGCCCAATACTCTCCGTCCGTTGTCCGGATTAGGTATACAACCAGATTCGGAATATCTTTGCGACTCGTGGGGTCTGTGGGGGCTGGAAATCGAGAGTACTGGGGGTCCCATGCATAGAGTCGATTTGATTCCTTTGTTCCGAGCTTCTGTGCGCGGATGTTGTATGAAGCTGCACGACGACGGCCTATTTCTGCAGTTTGTGATTTGTTCAGTCCTAAACTATTGGCTGTAAACTTCCAAAGTGGGCCACTTTGCGTCGTGGTCATCTTCACGCCGGAGAAGAAGCTTTTCCAATTAGCTGGTCTGACGGCTGAAGTCGGGAAGTCAATGTAAGACTGACCACCCCCGCGAGCTTCGGCGCCTCTCGGCTTGTTGATATTGAAGAAGTCCGCGGGCGTGAGCCGACGAAAGACGATTTGTTCGGCCGTCTTCATTGAGGAGCCCAATTATAGCAGGGGGGAAACTGCTTGTCTTGAGCCCTCTACGCTGGTCTCACAAGGCTTCCTGCACCAAAATGCGTTCTGATCGCTAAGGACTGATCTCTTTCCCGCTCCTTAATGCATTCCGGCGCCGCCGTTGGGCAGGCCTGCGCCGAAGTTGCAGAGTTGGGTAGAGTTGATGCCGGGGTTGAGGCCCTGGCCTGCCAGTCCCAAACTGTGGGGACGGGCCGGTCGAGGATTGTGGTTTACCGCCGAATCGATGAGAAAAGCCCGCTGGGGCTGTAAACTTGGAGCCGGTGCCGGCGTCTACATGGGTGATGGCAGCCGGCACCGCGATGGAACCGATGACAAGGGCCAGGGCAGAAGGGATTGCCGGGCTGGAATTGGAGACTGCCACGGAGGAGTTTTCGCGTGTGGTGGAGCGGCACAGGCCGCAGATCTTTCGCTTTCTTCTGTCGTCGACGCGGGACGTGGACCTGGCGGAGACGCTGACCCAGGAGTGTCTGCTGAAGGCGCACCGGAATTGGGGCAGCTTCAGGGGCGAGTCGAGCGCGATGACGTGGCTGATGCGGATTGCCATCAATTTGCAGAAGGACCACTGGCGCAACCGGCGGGTCCAGTTCTGGCGGCGCACGCAGGTCAACTCGGTGGACGTCGACGAGGCCAGCGAATGGCTGCCGAGCGGAGAACGCAGCGCCGAACAGCAGTTGCTGGCGCGGGAGCAGGTGGCGCGGGTCTGGAAGGCGGTGGAGCGGTTGAGCGAGCGGCAGCGGACGGTGTTTTTGCTGCGCTACGTCGAGGAGCGCGAGTTGAGCGAGATCGCGCAGGCTACCGCGTTGAGCGAGGGAACGGTGAAGGCGCATCTGTCACGGGCTGTGGCGAGAGTGCGCGTGGAATTGAGAGGCGGAAAATGAGGCAGCGGGAGAAATGGGTGGAAGAGTTGGACGATCCGGCGCTGGCCGGAGCGCTCAGGAACTTTAAGGCTAGCGTAGAGGCCTGGAGCGATGCGGCCTACAGTCGGCCGCGGACGATTGCGCCGGCAGCGGCTTGGCATTGGCGGCGGGTAGCGGCCTGGGCGATGGGCTGCGTGCTGGCGATCGGCAGCTTGTCGGGCGCTGTAGTGTACAAAATTCATTCCCGGCAGAGCCGCGAGGCGAAGGTTACAACGCCGCAGCCGGTCGGGCAACAGGTTTTGTCGCAGCCGGCGGCGGTTGAACAACCGGCCGTTGTCCGCTCCGGCGAAGAAAAAATTCCCAATGCAACAACCAGCGCCGACAAGCAGGAACAAAGCCTGCTGGCGGCGGTAAATACCGATGTGTCGCGGCAGGTTCCGGCGGCGATGGAGCCATTGGCTCAGTTGATGGACGACGGCGGGACCAAAAGCGACGGCAGCGAATAGGCAACAAGATCGAAGAAGGAGAAGAATATGAAGGTCGGACGGTTGTTTTTTGCAGTAGCGGGAGTTTTGATTGCGGGTGGACTGGCGATTGCGCAGGAGCCTGCGGGCGCGAATGCGGGGCCCGGTCCCGGCGGTTTCGCGCTGCATCAACCTCCGATGGAGCACGCTTTCGGTTTTGACGGCGCGCACGGACAGTGGTGGAACAATCCACGGATCGTGGCGCAGTTAAAGCTGGCCGAGGATCAGCGCAAGGCGATGGACGGGATTCTGCAGGAGCATCGCATGAGGCTGATCGATCTGCGGGCCAATCTGGAGAAGGCCGAGCTTACGATGCGGCCGTTGATTGACGCCGATCAGCCGAATGAGAACGCGATTGTGACGGCGATCGACAAGGTAGCGCAGGCGCGTGCGGAACTGGAAAAAACCAATGCGCGCTTTTTGCTGGCGCTGCGCGCCAAGTTGACGCCGGAACAGTGGAAGCAGTTGCAGACGCTGCGCGCCGAGCATGGACCGGAGCGGGGCAAGATGGGAATTGGTGATCAGCATCCTGGACATCCTGGCCCGGGCGGACCGGGGCAGGCGCATAAACCGGCTGGAGCTCCCGGACCGGAAGATGCTCCGGCGGCTGGCCCGCAAGGCGGCCCTGAATCAGAGCCCGCGGCTCCTCCCGCTCCTGGAAACGGAAATGCGGAGTAGTGTGAAGTTGTAACTCGGCTTTTTGCTAAACGCGGAATGTTGTAGATAAGCAATCGAGAGCGGCGGGGAGTTGAATCCCTGCCGCTTTTTTGCGCGCGGCGGCGAAGCGCGCGCGTCCGCTAACATCTAAGGGGGAAGGAATCGATTGTGTCCAATCTTGCTTCAGCCGACTGGCTGATTCTGATCATCTACTGCTTTTTCGCGCTCTCGGCCAGCCTCTCGTTGCGGCCGGCGATGACCGGCGGCCGCGCCTTCTTTGAGGCTGGCCGCGTGCAGCCAGCTTGGCTTTGCGGCCTGGCGATGGCCTTTGCCGGTTTGGGCGTGCAAGCGCCGGTCATCCTTGGGATGGGGGCGCGCTTTGGCTGGGCGAGCGTGCCTTTTGCGGTTTTGGGCGGCGTGCCGTCCCTGCTTTTTCTCGGCCTGGTTTTAATGCCGGTTTATTACGCTTCGAAGGCGCGCACGTTGCCGGAGTTTCTTGGCCTGCGTTTTGGTGGCGGAACGCGCTGGCTGGCCGCCATGCTGCTGCTCGTTTCTTCGGCTGCTGGAGCGGCGCTTTCGCTTTATACGATGGCGCGCATTTTCGCCGCGCTGCATCTTTTCGATCAGCCGATGCGGGCGGCGCACATTGCGCCGTCGTGGAGCTTTGCCGCTTTAATGGTTGTGCCGGCGGCGCTGGTGCTGGCCTATGTCCTGGTGGGCGGGCTGGCCGGATCGATCCACAACCATGCGATGCAGCTATGCGTCGTTGTCGCCGGATTTTTGCCGGTAGTGCTGCTCGGCGTCAAGCAGGTGGGCTGGAGCCGCGTGAAGGCCGCGGCGTTTTCGGCCGGCGCGGCAAGTGGAAATGGCTTTGGCGCTTTTGCGCTGGCCGCGGTGCTGGGTCTGGTCTTTAGCGTGGGCTTCTGGTGCGCGGATTTCCGCGTGGTGCAAACGGCGATGACAGCCAAAGACGCGGCCTCGGCGCGCCGCGCGCCGCTGATTGCGGCCGCGCTGTGGCTGTTGTTGCCGCTGTTGCTGATTGTGCCGGCGCTGGTCGCGCTGGCCATGCCCACGCCGCATACGGCCATCGCTGTGCACAATGAAAACGGCGTGATCTACCACGAGATTGCCGTCGTTTCTCCCGCCGAGGAGGCGGGCCGGGGATTGGTTCCGGCGCTTTCAGACCCGGCGACGGGAGAGCCGCTGCACGCGCCAGATGGCGGCAGCCGGCTCGATTCTGCTTTGGCTGCGCCCCGTGCGTTGCTGCATTTTTTGCCTGTGGGATTGCTGGGGTTGGGGCTGGCCGCGCTGCTGGCCTGCGCGATGGGCGGCGCGGCGGCGAGCATAACGGCCTTCGGCGCGGTTTTTGCGCGCGATCTCTATCGGCCTAAAAATGAGGACGACAGGCGCACGGTCTCCGCTGGCCGATGGGCGATTGTCGCCGGCATCCTTATCGCTTTCGGCCTGGCTTGCGCGGCTTTTTGCTGGCAGTGGAAGTTGGAAACGGCCGCGTTGGCCTTTACTCGATTGAATGCGCCGCTGCTGGCGACGATTTTGCTGGGTGCTTTTTGGCGGCGTGCGACCGGCCGCGCCGCGCTGGTCGGGCTCGTTGCTGGAATGGCTGTTTCCGCATTGCCGAGCTTGCCTGCGGGCATCTTTGGCGCGCTGGCGTTTTTCCGCGGACCCAACGATCTTGCGCCGGGAGCTTGGGCCACAGCGACGGGTTTTGCCGTCACTTTGCTGGTGACGGCGGCGGTGAGTCTGTGTACGGTGCCGCGAGCGGAGACGGAACTTACCGAACTGGCCCATTCGCCCGCCAAACGGCGGCCGGCCAAGAGCGCGTGGTGGAAGCGGCTGGAGACTCTAGCCGTAGTGATTTTTTTAGCGGCGATTGCCGTCAGTTTGATTTTTGTCTAAGGAGGCAGCAGAGCGATGTTTTACGATGTGCGCATTTCGATCGGCATGATGTTCACGCTGATAGGCACGATTCTGACGGCCTTCGGACTGGGCTCGCGCAGCCATCCGGCTTTTTATGCCAAGAGCTTGGGAATTAACGTCAACCTATGGTGGGGACTGGTGCTGGTCGTCTTCGGCGTGGCTGTGTTGATGCTGGGCCGGCGTGGACAGATGGAGATGGAAAATAGCATGAAAAAGAGAAATAAAAAGTAGTCGCGTTGTTCCCGATGTGAAACTGGACAAATAGCATCCAATTTAAGCGGCGTGAATAGCGGGCTCCTGTCGAATGCGGAGCGGACGGTCCGGCGGAAAATGACTATAATCACTTTTGGCGCGCGAGTGTTGGCGGTGTTTCAGTAAGCGAGCTTGCCTCTGGCGCGTACGATCGAATTTTTGGGAAGGGCGCCCCACCCCATGGCGACAGAAAAGCTGGCCCAGGAGCAAGAACAGAATCTTCACGGCGCGGTTCGGCGCATCGTAAACAACTTCAGCATCAATGTAGCTACAGTGAATGGCTCAGGTTCGCAGTCGGCCAATAGCGTGCTCTTGAAGAGCATTTTCGAGATGGGCGTGCCCGTCAGCGGAAAAAACCTCTTCCCGTCGAATATTTCCGGCTTGCCTACGTGGTTTATTATTCGCGTCAGCAAAGACGGCTACATCGCGCGCAAGAGCGTCTCTGAGATCCTGATCGCGCTCGATTCCGAAACCGTGCGCGAAGACGCGATGGCGTTGCCCTCCGGCGGCGTGGCCATCTACGAAGAACATCTGGATCTGAAGCAGTATCGCGACGACATTTTTTGTTACCCGGTTCCTTTCGACAAGATTACCTTCGACGTTTGTCCGGTGGCCAAGCTGCGCAAGCTGGTCAAGAACATGGTCTATGTGGGCGTGGCGGCGCAACTGCTGGGGATCGATCTGGCGGTGGTTGAAGCGGCCGTGCGCCAGCATTTTGCCGACAAGCAGAAGGTCTACGAACTGAACTACGCGGCGGTCGAGGCTGGCTACAACTACGCCAAAGAGCATTTGCCCAAGCAGGATCCCTACGCGATTGAGCCGATGAATAAAACGGCGGGCAAGATCATCGTGGACGGCAATATGGCCTGCGGCATGGGCGCGGTTTTTGCCGGCGTGACGGTGGTGGCCTGGTATCCGATTACGCCATCGACATCGCTGATCGAGTCGGCGGCCAGCCTGCTGAAAAAACTGCGCGTAACGCCGGAGGGCAAGGCGAGCTTCGCCGTGGTGCAATCTGAAGACGAACTGGCGGCTATCGGCATGGTGCTCGGCGCGGGCTGGGCCGGCGCGCGTGCGATGACGGCCACCTCCGGGCCGGGACTTTCGCTGATGGCCGAGTCCGCCGGGCTGGGCTACTACGCCGAAATTCCGGGCGTGATCTTCGATGTGCAGCGGGGAGGACCGGCGACGGGCATGCCGACGCGCACGCAGCAAAGCGATCTGCTTTCTGCGGCGTTTCTCTCGCACGGCGACACGCGGTTTCCGTTGCTGCTGCCCGGCTCGGTCAAGGAATGTTTCGAGTTCGGCTATGCGGCCTTCGACTTGGCCGAGCGGCTGCAAACGCCGGTCATCGTCATCACCGATTTGGATTTGGGAATGAACAACTGGATCTCGGAACCTTTCGACTATCCTGAAAAGCCGCTTGATCGCGGCAAGGTGCTGTCGGTGGCGGATCTGGAGCGGCTGGGCGGTTTTGCGCGTTATCGCGATGTGGATGGCGACGGCATCGGTTGGCGGACGCTGCCGGGAACGCGGCATCCGAAGGCGGCATATTTTACGCGTGGCTCGGGGCACAACGACGAGTCCGGCTATTCGGAGCGGCCCGAAGATTATCAAAAAATTATGGAGCGGCTGGCGCGGAAGATTGACAACGCGCGCACGCTAGCGCCAGCGCCCGAGACGGTGCGCAACGAGGGCGCGAAGATCGGCTTTTTGGCCTATGGATCGACGGACTTCGCGATGCGTGAAAGTTTGGACCAGATTGAAAACGAACATGGTTTGCGCGCCGATTACATGCGCATCCGGGCTTATCCGTTCGCGCGCGCGATTCACAACTTTGTGGCCGCGCACGAGCGTGTTTACGTCGTCGAGCAGAATCGCGACGGGCAGATGGCCAGCTTGCTCAAGCTCGACCTCGACGCCGCGCAGACGGTGAAGTTGCGTGGCATTGTGCACTACAACGGATTGCCCGTGGACGCGCGCACGATCACCCGTGCGTTTGTGGCCAAGGAGGGTTTGTAGATGGCGACGACGAATGGATCTGCGGTTTCGCAGGTGAATCATATTGGGTTGCCGGTGATCGAGTATCGCGGCGGCAAGTCGACGCTATGCGCCGGCTGTGGTGACAACGCCATCTCCGAGCGCATCATCGAAGCTGTCTTCGAGATGGGCGTCGAGCCCGAGCAGGTGGTCAAGATCAGCGGCATCGGCTGCTCGTCGAAAAGCCCGGCGTATTTTTTGGGGCGCGCGCACAGCTTCAACAGCCTGCACGGACGCATGCCGGGCGTGGCGACGGGCGCGGCGTTGGCCAATCGCGCGCTGACGGTGCTGGGACTTTCCGGCGACGGCGATACGGCGTCAATCGGCATGGGACAGTTCGTTCACGCGATGCGGCGCAATCTGCCGATGATCTACATTGTCGAAGACAACGGCGTTTATGCGCTGACCAAGGGACAGTTTTCGGCCACGGCCGATATTGGTTCGCGGTTGAAGACCGGCGCGACCAACGAACTGCCACCAATCGACATTTGCGCCATGGCGATTCAGTTGGGCGCGACCTTCGTGGGACGTTCTTTTTCCGGCGACAAAAAGCAGTTGCTCTCGATGCTAAAGGCGGCTGTAGCGCATCACGGAACGGTATTGCTCGACGTGATCAGCCCGTGCGTCACCTTCAACGATCATGAGGGTTCAACCAAAAGCTACAAGTTTTTGCAGGATCACGACGAGCCGATCAACGAGGTTGGATTCGTGGCCAGCTTCGACGACATCGNNCGGAGATGCACGACGGCTCGCAATTGCGGTTACGCAAACTGCTCGAGGACTACGACCCGACCGACAAGGCCAATGCCGTGCGCACGCTGTTGGAGGCGCAGGAGAAGGACGAAATCCTGACAGGCGTTTTCTACATCGACACGCAGCGGCCGACCTTCATCGACCAACTGGATATGGTCGACGCGCCGTTGGCCACGCTGCCTGAATCGATCACGCGCCCGCCGAAGTCGGCGCTCGACGAGTTGATGAAGAGCCTGCGGTAACGCTGGTTTGTGGACTAGCGCGCTGGACAGAGCCGCCTTTCGCCGCGCCCCGAACTTATAGCTCCCACCAGTCGAATTGCTTCATGCGCGGATAGTAGAGGCCGCCGCGGATGCGCGCTTGTTCGCCGTTTAAATTGATCAGAACCGCGGCGTAAGTTTCCACCTGAGGCGCAAAAATTTTGCGCAGTTCGGGCAGCGCCACGGCGGGATCGAGATCGTCTTCGTGCGCGGTTTTGTAATCGACGATCCACCAGGATTCTTCATCTTTCTCGCTAGTTGTAGTTTCTGGCGCGGAGCCCGCGCGGAAGACGCGATCGGCTTGCACGGTGTGCAGAGTGCCGCCGATGACGGCGCTCCAGCGTGCTTCGCTGAAGGCTTCGACGTGCGGCGAAAGAATCCATTGGCCCACGGAATCTGTGGCGGCATCGAGCGCGATCGCGATTGCCTGCGCGGCAACGCGGCCAGCGCGCGCGGGTGGCACTCCGGCGGCGCGCAGTTGCGCGACGATGCGCGCTTCCCACGGTGTTAGCGCGGCTTTCGTTTGCTCCCAATCCGAGCTCTCGCGCAGATGCGCCAGCTCTTCGAGTAACAAGTGAACCGCTTTGCCCAATGCGCGCGAAAGCACTCCGCCTTCGTGGCGCTCGTAAAGACGGCCCGCGCCGGCGAGCGATTCTGTCGAAAATTCGACGGCGAATTCTTCGCGCGGAGATTCGTAGTCGGCAGGCAAACGCCGCAGCAGAGTCGGCCGATAAATCTCCACCAGATTGTTAGCGGCCGAGGCGGCGAGAGTTTCGATGATTGCGGGTTCGGCTTCGGTTGCCGTTTCGCGCCACGCATCGAAGCGCCGGCGAATCTCTTCCTCCCATGCGGGCCAGGCGGTGGCGAGCAGGCTTTCGCCCGGCTCGACGAGCGTGAGCTCCCCATCTTTTGTTTGCCGGTAAGCGGGCCGCGCGAACAGGTGCAGCTCTTCGCGGGCGCGCGTGGCGGCCACGTAAAGCAAACGGCGCGTCTCCTGCTTTTCACGCTCGTGCCGCACGCGATCAACCCAGCGCTTTGCGGCGCCGCGCTCTGCGCCCTTCGATTGCACGGGCGCGACCAAAAATTCCGTTACTTCACCGGCCTCTTCTTCTTCTGGCGGTAGGCCGCGTTCGAGCCAGGAGAGCATTTCTATGCGCCCGCGACCGGGGCGGGCTTCAAGCTCGGGCACGATGACGATTTCAAATTCGAGACCCTTGGCGCCGTGCATCGTCATCAATTGCACGCCGCAATCGCTATCGGCCGCCGGATCGGGTTGCGCTTTGAGGTCGTTGAGCATTGAATCGAGCGCCGGCCCAAGCAGATCGGGCTCGCCATCGGGCAGCGCATCGAGGCTTGCCCAGAGCAGATCGAGATTGGCTCGCGCTGTTTCGTCGACGCACTCCGCGCCGCCCAGCATGTGCCAGATTTCTTCCAGCCATGTTCCCAGCGCGGCTGTTGGCTGAGCGGAGCGAAGTCGCGCGGCCGATTCAATGGCGTGTAGCAGGCGTGCTGCGACCTTGCGTCCGTCAGGGCTTAAACGTTCAATGCGTTCGGTGAGCAGATCGGGAATGGGGCGCGCGAGTCGCTCTGCTTCATCGTTGCCAGCCAACGCGTATAGGTCGGCGAGCGAGAGCCCGCACCAGGGCGCGCGCAGCAGCCCCAACCAGGCCGCGCGATTCTGCGGATTGAAGAGCGCGCGAGCCAGAGCCAGCGCGTCGACAATCTCCGGACGTTGGCCAAGTTCTTCGAGCTCGATGGCGCGGAAGGGAATTCCCGCCTGATGCAGCGCGAGCGCAATGGGCGCGAGCGAACGGCGCGCCCGGCCGATTACGGCGATGCGAAATTTTTTGCCGGTCTCGCGCGCGGCTTCGATCTGGGGCTGTCGATCGCGAATCAACGCGACGATTTCTTCAATCTGTTTTTGGCGTGAGGTTTCGCGCGCGGCGGCGATCTGCTCTTTTTCACCGGGATTGTGCGCATTGCCACGCGGCGTTTGCGGCATGAATTCAAGGTGGAGCGCGAGCGGCGGCGTGGTTTCATCGGCGGCTGGAGCGGAAGCGTCGCGCGCGGCAATCGCCGCGGTAAAGCGGAGTCCGCTGCCGTCGTTGACGGCGAAGATTTTTTCGAAGGACTGGTTGGCACTTTCAACCAGCACGGGCGCGGTGCGGAAGTTAGCGCGGAGCTGCACGGCGTCAAAGCGTAGCGGCTGGTCGCCGGGAATTTCGAGACCGAGCGATTCCACGCGCGGAAAAAGTTCGGCGTCGGCACCGCGGAAAAAGTAAATCGACTGCATTGGGTCGCCGACGGCAAAGCATGTGCGGCCTTCGCGCTCGGGCCAGGCGGCGACCAGGCGCGCCAGCAACTGATGCTGGCGGCGGCTGGTGTCTTGGAACTCGTCGACCAGCAGGTGGTGAATGCCGTCGGCGGCGGCCAGCGCTGCTTCGGTAGGCAATTCGTCTTCGCCGCGCAGCACATGCAGCGCGATCTGCGCCACTTCAATGTAGTCGGTGGCGTTGGCTTCGGCAAAAACCACGCGCAATTCTGCGGCGGCGTGGCGCAGCAGCGTAAAGCAGGCGCGCACAATTGCCCAATCCTCTTCGCTGTAGCGTGCCGGCGGAAGATTGCGTACGTCGGCCAGCGCTGATTCGAAGCTGGAGACTGCGCGCAGACCGGCGATCAAGGCGAGCGCGCGCGATTTTTCTGCCTTGCGCTCTTTAGGAAAACCGTTGCCAACGTTGAACTGCCTGCGAAAAACGCCGTCCCCGGTTAGCAGCAAATCGGCCAGACAGAGATAGGCGCGGCGCGCGTCTTCAAGCTCTTCTGTTGTAGAGAAGGGCGCCGACGGCGGCTCGACCATCTCGGCGAATTCACGATAAAGCCTGCCGTCGCTTTGCTCGCAACCAAATCGGACCAGCGCGTGCGCCTCTTCGTGCCCGCCGGGAAGTTGATCGAAGAGTGCGTCGAGCGCGGCGAGCTTTTCTTGCCCTTCGCGCACGAAGGGCCGCTCCAATTGCTCGTGCAGCGCTTCCCAATCCGGATCGCGATCGAGAACAAAACCGTGCATCCAGCGGTCGCGCTGGGCGAGCATGGCGACAAGCTGATTTTCCAGATCCTGCCAACTGTTGTCGCGCCACAAGAGCAGCACGGCGATGGCTTCGCGCAGCGTATCGTCGCCGTCTTCAATGTGCGCAATGGTGCGTCGCGCGGCGCGGCGGTAGAGTTCGTTCGGCTGCTCGCCGATTTCGAGAGTTCCGCCGAGCCCGGTCAGCAGCGGCTGCTGCAGTGCCAACTCGCGGCAGAAGGAATCGATGGTTGAGATGCGCAACTGCGCCGGCAGCTCGAGCAGCTTCCAACCGAGCGCCTGCGAGTGGGTAAGCGCGCGGCGGGCAAGCGCCGGCATGGAGGTGGAATCGCCGTCCTCTTCGCCGGCGGTTTGCGCGGCTTTTTCTAACTCGGCGAGAATGCGCTGGCGCATTTCGGCGGCGGCGGCTTTGGTAAAAGTGATGGCGAGAATCTGACCAGGCGCGTCGACTTTACCCAGCAGGCGCAGAAAGCGCCGCGTAAGCAGATCGGTTTTGCCCGAGCCGGCTGGCGCGCGCACCAGCACGGAGCGGGCGGCGTTGAGCGCGCGCTCGCGTTCGGCTTGATCGGGAGGCGGAGCGTTGTGCGGCGCGCTAGGCATCGGCTGCCTCCTCGTTGTCGTCTTCTTCGAGCGGCGGTTTTTCCAGAATGCGGCAGAGCGCCTGCAAACCACAGCGCTCGCAGGTTTCGGCTTTGCGCGGCGCAACCTCGGCGCGTCCGGCGAGAAAATCATGGGCGAGTTGCTCGATGCACGAGCGCCAGGCCTCCATTTCGTCGTCGGTTAGTTTCTTTCTCATCAGGCCGCTGTTGCCGTTGAGGCTAGGGAAGAGCGTGGCTTTGGCGTCGCGCACGCGTCCGGCAAATTCGTTTTCGCCGGCGCGGATTTTAGCGAAGACCAGTCCGCCGACCGGCTCGGGCGAAGCGCCGAGGGCGAATTCGGCGTAGAGCGGCAACTGCACGTCGTCGGGGTGGGGAAGCTCCCAATCGGTGGGCGAAACGTTACCGGATTTGTAGTCGACGACGAGCAGCGAGCCGTCGTTGAGTCGGTCGATGCGGTCCAGACGCAGATGCAGCATGAGTCCGGCGACGGAGGCGACGGCTTGCTCTTCCGTAGCCGCCACGGCGAAGGGTTGGCGCGCGGATTCGTAGCGCAGCCACTCGACGATGAGACCGGTGAGGCGCGTCTGTTCTAGCTCCAAATATTTTTGCGGCATCGATTCGCGCGCGCGGGCCGGCATCCGCTGCCGCAGAACGCCGCGCACATGGCGGCTGACGAAGTCGGGCAGATCGGCGATGGCGATTAGTTCATCGTGCGTGCGAATGCCGTCGGGCGGTCCGCTCCAGATCGAGTGCAGCGCTTCGTGCAGCAGTTGTCCGCGTTCAGAGGCGGTCAGTCCCGCCTCGGCCGGCTCCCATTTCTTGACGCCGAGCCGCGCCGAGGCAAAGGCTTTGAAGGGACACTGCGATTGCGCGGTCAGCACGCCGGAGCCGCCAGCGGCGTTGCCGGCGGGGAAGGGAATCAGGCCTGCGTCGGAGATAGAAATCGTGAGCGGTGCGGGCGCGGGCTGAGGGCGCAATTCAGCAGGAAGCGGCCGCGGTTCTCCGGCAAGTTGCGCGATCAAGCGCGCGGGGCGCGCATCCACGCCGTCATTTTGACGCGCGTAGCTGAAGCAGATTTCTGGCGCGGAGGCGAGCAGACGGCGCGTCGTGGCTTCGGCCAGCTCCCAATCCAGTTGTGGAGTGGCGTGCGGCATGGCCGCTTCGCGCTGCACATCGAGCGGCAGCAGCGGATGAGTCGTTCCGGGCGCGGGCCAGCTCTCTTCGCTTGCGCCTAGAAACCAGATGGCGTCGGCGTCGATGCCGGCGGATTCGGCTGGACCGGCGATGAGAATCGGCGCATCCTGCGATTCGGGCGCGAAGAGGGTTTCTGCGGCGGCGCCGGCCAGCGAATCGAGAAAGGCATTCCACTCCAGATTGCGCCCGTCGAAACCGAGCGAGGCGCAATTGTCCACGGCTTGCTGCCAACTGCGCAAGGCTTGAAATTCGGCGCTGACCAACGGCCGTGCGCCGGGCCAGCCGGCGAGTTCCAACAGCCGGGGCACGAATTCGGCCCAGGCCAGCGGCGATTGCGGACGCCGCGCAATCTCTTGCTGAAATTTTTGCGTTTGCCTCATGCGCGCTACCCATGCAGCGGGTAGCCCCGCTCCAGGATTTTGCGCGAGAAATTCGTCGAGCGCCCAGTCCGTGCGCTGCTGGTTGCGATGGCGCAGCATGAGCATAAAAGCTGTCAGCGCGCGCGATTCCTCAGGGCTGGCCGCGGTTAGTCCGGTAGAAAAGAGCCAGTCGATTTGGTGTTCTTCAATGTGCCCGGCGAGCCAGCGAAGAAGCAGCAGCGCGCCGCGCACCAGCGCCACTTGTGCCAGCGGCAGGCCGAGCGAAAACTCGACAAGATTTTCGGCGCGATTGGCTCCAGCGTAGCGCAGAAAAGCGCGCTCGATTTCGCCGCGCCGCCTTCGCGCTTCCTGCGTAATGACGAGCAGGCGCGCGTGAGGATTACCTGCGAGCTGTTGTTTGCACCAAAGAGCGCAGGCGGTGATTTCTGCGGCCGCGTCGCCGGCGGCGTAGAAGGCGATGCGCGCGGCTGCCGGGCCGGGCTGCGCCTCTTGCGTTTTGCCCCAGGCGGCGAAGAGCTTGCGCTGCGTGGGCAGAATGCGATCGAAGCCGGCCAGCAGCAGCGGCGGGCGATGGGCGTTGTCGGCTTCAAGCTCCGTGGCCAGTTCCAGCGGCAAACGCGCCATAGAAACGGCGTTTTCTTTGTGGCAGAGTTGGTCGAACTCCGCCAGCCAGGCGTTGAAGGCGGCCGCGTCTTGCGCCCAGTTGCGTCGCGCGTGCGCATCGAGCAGTTGCGGCGCATAGGCGCAGAGCAGGCGGTGCGCATCCATGGCCAGCGCGGCCAAACGCTGGCGCGAACCGGCCAACTGCGCGGCCAGCGGCCGTTCGGCGGCGACGGCTTCGGCCCAAAGCGCCTGCTCCTGTTGCGAATTTAAAACCAGCCGGCCGTCGAGAAGACGAGACTCCCACTCGCGGCGTACGAACGACGGCCAGTCCAGAATTTGCGGTGCGGGCCAGGCCGCAAGTCCCTCGGCGCGGCGGGCGTGATGGAAGGCTACCGTCAGCGAGCGCGCCGCTCGTTCGCTAGAGGCGACGACAACTCCGCCGTCGCGCAGCCATGCATCGGCCTCCGCCGCTGAATTTACGCCCATGGCAGCTTTATACGCTGTGGGCCGGCGGCCGCGCCAACGTGCAAAAATAGGCGGGTTCCAGTGGTCAGTCCACTGGTTGTACACTAGGAAAGTCATGCGCGTTTTTCTCGTCAGTGTGTTGCTGGTTGTGGCCGTCGTGGCCGGGTGCCGCTCGGGCCTTCAAGGCTCCGCGATGCCGGATTACAAGATCTACAAACTGCGCGGCAAAATCGTTTCAACCAACGCCGCAACCGGCGAGGCGACCGTGAATCACGCGGCGATTCCCGGCCTTATGGACGCGATGACGATGCCTTATAAGCTGAAGGATCCCGGCGCTCTGAGCCGGCTGCATCCCGGCGACACGATCACCGCCGATATGCTGGTCCCGCAAAAAGACGATGGGGCTCTGCTGCTCGACCACATCGTGGTGGTAGCTCAGGCACGGCCCGGCGTCAAGCCCATGAATTTTAGCCGCCGTGCCTGGAGACAGACTCTGGCGGTCGTAAGCTGAATCGATTTTTGCTCGTATTAAGTAAACATCAATCGGAAGGAAGGTAAGGAGAGGACGATGAGTTACGGACTGAATATCCGCAAGGATGGTGAACTGGATTTTCTGGCGTTGGGGGCGTTGGTGCATCGGTTAGACCCTGGAATTATCCCCTTCCGCAAGGCGACGGAGTGCAA
>PMHC01000318.1:17752-17976 GCA_003156495.1 Acidobacteriaceae bacterium | reverse complement strand
GAGCGCGTGCGCGCCATGGGCGTCAAGCCGATCTACAAGCGCTTCGAGCACAATGGCGTCAACGGTCCCAATATGGCGACGGTTTATAGCGATCGCGGCGCCGGCGTCCGTCCTCCCATGGTTTTCTACAATCGCGCCAACGAGGCCGGCGGCCTGCTCAAGCCCGGCGACTTCGATTGGAAGAAGATTTTCGCCGGCGGCGTGCGCTGGGTGCACTCGGGCGG
>PMHC01000318.1:8909-17693 GCA_003156495.1 Acidobacteriaceae bacterium | reverse complement strand
TCGACGTGCTGATCGGCAACGAAGAGGATTTGCAGAAGGGGCTGGGCATTCCCGGACCCGACGTGCAGGCCAAGTCCAAGCTCGATCCCAGCGCCTTTTTCGCCATGATCGACAAGGTGACCAAGAAGCACCCCAAGGTGAAGATCGTGGCCACCACTCTGCGCGAGGTGCATTCCACCAACCGGCATAGTTGGAGCGCCGTGACCTGGATCGACGGCAAGACCTATGCCGCGCCAACTGCCGAGCTGGACGTGGTCGATCGCGTGGGCGGCGGCGACGGTTTTGCGGCCGGCTTTATCTACGGTCTGCTCACCGGCGAGGAGCCCGAAAATGCTGTCAGGCTCGGTTGGGCCCACGGCGCGTTGCTGACGACCTTCATCGGCGACACGACGATGGCGACGGTCGATCAGGTTCGTGCCTTCGCCAAGGGCGGTTCGGCGCGCATTCAGCGGTAGAACGGCAGTTGTTCATGACCGGTTTAAGGAGCAGGAGCGGCTTCAGGCTGCGCTTCTGCTCCTGAATCGCATGGTAAGACGCGCACATAAAGAACAACTTTCCACCCCGCTTGTCCAAGTTAAAGCATTGATAAATAAACATACATACTATTTTTGAAACCGTTAGTAGGCTTCAGGCGTCGAGTGGGGGCGTCCCACCTATTGACGTAGATCTCATTATGTGAGAATCTGTAATCACACCACACAATGGAACAAGGGACCAAGATGCGGGACGGAACTCCTCAAGGAACTTACAAAGTTCAAGCGCTCGATCGTGCTTTCGCTGTGCTCGATCTGTTGAGCGAAAGTGAAATGCCGCTAGGTTTGGCGCAAGTGGCGGCTTCGTTGCAACTTCACAAAAGTACGGCGCACCGTTTCCTCATGGTATTGGAACGGCACCGGATGGTCGAGCGCACTCCGAATGGCAAGTTTCGCCTCGGCCTCAGACTTTTCGATTTCGGTAACCGCGCCATCGAACAGTACGATCTGCGCGACCGTGCACAGCCGCATTTGCGGCGTCTGGTGGCAGAGACCGAAGAGACCGCGCACTTGGCGCTTCTAGAAGCGGCGCGCGTCATCTACATCGACAAAATTGAACCCACGCGTTCGGTGCGCATGATTACGCGCATCGGCGCCAGCAATCCTGTGCATTGCACTTCGGTAGGTAAGGCGATTATGGCTTTTCTGCCGCCCGACCGTGTGACGGAGATCTTGCGTCGCGTGCGCTTTGAGCGCATGACGCACCGCACGATCATGACGCCCGATGCTTTGCGCGTGGAACTGGAAAAAACTCGCCGTCGCGGTTACGCCGTCGATGATGAAGAGCTGGAAGAAGGGTTGCGCTGCATTGCCGTGCCGCTGCTCGATGCGCAGCATCAGCCGGTGGCTGCGGTAAGCGTTTCCGGTCCCAGCTTCCGCGTCACGGCGCAAAAGCTGCCCTCGATCGCCAACCACATGCTGCAATGCGTGCGCGGCATTTCGCTGGACATGGGCTACATCTCCGCCGGCCGCGGCGCGCGTGTTCCCGTATAGCCTTTAAAATTTTTTGATGCGCGATAGCGCACAATCCCGGCTAGAAAGCGCAATGTACTGCGCTCTTCAGCCGGGATTTTTTTATGTCGATTGATGTTCGCTGTAATAGGCCCGTCGCTATGGGGCAATCGGTAGCTTTTGCCACCCAGCCAGGCGTTGCGTTCATCGGATGTTTGGTAGCGAACGGTGTGGCCGCTGCCGAAGATGTTGGCTATGGTTTCGCTCGAGACTTCCGCCTGGGAGAATAGATGCATGATCGTTTTCGTGGCTCTTCTTTCTTTCGCCGCCTGGGTTTACCTGTGTTTTTTTCGCGGAAGATTTTGGCGCTTCGGGCCAGTGCTCGACGAGGGCGCGCCTTCCGGCCGCGCGAAGGTTGCCGTGGTTGTACCGGCGCGCGACGAAGCGGAGAGCATCCGGCAAACTCTCGTTTCGTTGTTGGCGCAAAAGTATTCTGGCGGCGTCTCGATTGTTTTGGTCGACGACAACAGCTCGGACGGCACCGCCGAAATTGCCGCTTCGCTCGATGCGAGCGAGCGGCTGGCGATCGTCTCCGGCAAGCCTCTGCCGCCGGGCTGGAGCGGCAAGCTGTGGGCTGTTCATCAGGGGCTGGAGCATGAGTGGGCGCGGGCTGCCGACTATGTTCTTTTAACCGACGCTGACATCGAGCACGCATCCGATCACGTTGCGGCGCTGGTTGCCAAGGCCGGGCGCGATGGGTTGGATCTGGTCTCCGAGATGGTTCGTCTGCGCTGCGCCACCGCGGCCGAGCGCGCGCTGATTCCCGCCTTCGTCTTTTTCTTTCAGATGCTCTATCCCTTTGCGTGGGTTGCCGATCGAAAAAAGCGTACGGCCGGCGCCGCCGGGGGAACGATGCTGGTCTCTCGCGCCGCGCTCGACCGCATTCAGGGGGTCTCGCGCATTCGCCATAAATTGATCGACGACTGCGCGTTGGCTCGCGAGATTAAATCTTCCGGCGGCCGAATCTGGCTCGGTCACGCCGAGGGCGCGCGGTCGATTCGCGTTTACGCGCAGTGGCGCGAGATCTGGAACATGATTGCGCGGACGGCTTACGTGCAATTGAAAAATTCGCCTTGGCTGCTGCTGGGCTGCATCGCGGCAATGGGTGTGATCTACTGCGCGCCGCCGCTTTTGGCGCTGCTAGCCCATGGGCTGCCGCGCCTGCTGGGCGCGCTTTCCTGGCTGGCGATGGCGCTTGTTTTTCAGCCAACCTTGCGCCGTTACCGTCGTTCGCCGCTATGGGGCGCGGCGCTGCCCGCGATCGGCTTGTTTTATCTTTGCGCCACGTTGGCTTCGGCTGTGCGGCACTATGCCGGATGCGGCGGAGGATGGAAAAATCGCGTTTACGCGGACAAGTAGTCGGCTCTAGAAAATTTCGCACAATTTGGCGAAGGCGTCGAGCTCGATCATCCGCTGGCCCTCGGGCGCGGCGGCGATTGTCGCGTGCTCCAGCACCCATGTGTCCCGGTGAAAGAGAAAGACCGCGTTCAGCCCTGCCGCCAGTGCGGGGTTAATGTCGCTCTTCGGACTGTTGCCGATCATCCAACTGATGCGCGGCTCAAGTTTGTGCTGTGCAATCGCGGCGCGATAGCTCGGTGGATCTTTTTCGGCCACGACTTCGATAGCGGAAAAATATTTGGCCAGTCCCGAGCGCTCCAGCTTATCGGCTTGCTCGGCCTGCTCGCCCTTGGTCATCAAAATCAATCGGTGGCGTAGGGCAAGTTCGGCCAGCGTTTCCTCAACTTTGGGCAGCAATTCGATTTCGTGCTCGGCGATCGAGCGCGCAAAACCGTGCACGCGTTTGCGCTTTTCCTCGGTGACAGGTGCGGGACTCAGCCGCTCGAAACACTGCATCAGCGAGCGCGTAAAGCACGACACGCCGTAGCCGTGCTTGGGAATGTTGGCGCGCTCGACTTCATTCAGCGTTTCGCGCACCTTGTCGGGCGAATATTCTTTGTGATCGAGAAAGCCGATGAAGGCGGCGATCGCCCGCTCGAAGTAGATGTTGTTCTCCCACAGCGTATCGTCGGCGTCGATCAATAAGTTCTGGCCTTGCGGAAAGCGGGACATAGCTTGATGGTAAAGCCTCGGATTCAGAATTACGCGCCGAGTTCTTTGCGGATTGCCGCGGCGATCGCTTCCGCGTGGTGCTTCATCATCTCGTTGCTTTCGGCTTCGATCATGACCCGCGCCAGCGGCTCGGTGCCCGAGTAGCGGATCACGACGCGGCCCGAGTCCTGGAGCGCGCTTTCCGCGGCGCAAATCGCTTCGACTACGGCGGGAAATCCAGCAAGCGGTTTTTTCTCGCGTACCTTTACGTTGACGATTACCTGCGGAAAAACCTTGAGGTCGGCGGTGAGTTCGCCGAGCGAGCGGCCGCTGCGTGCGACCAGATCGAGCACTACCAGAGCGGTCAGCAGCCCGTCGCCGGTGGTGGCCAGGTGCGGCAACAGAATGTGTCCGGATTGTTCGCCGCCCAGCGCTGCGTTGTGTTTTTGCATTTCTTCGAGGACGTAGCGGTCGCCTACAGGGGCGCGCAGCATCGCAATGCCGCTGCGCTTGAGCGCTGCTTCCAGTCCCATGTTCGACATGGTTGTGGCCACGACCAAATCGCCGGTCAACATGCCACGGGCCTTCAGGTCGCGGCCCGCGATCAGCAGAATCGCATCGCCGTTGATGACTTTGCCTTGCGCGTCGGCCAGCATGCAGCGGTCGGCGTCGCCGTCGAAGGTCAGGCCAACGGAAGCGCCACGCGCGGTGGTCTCGCGCGCCACGTAATCGGGGTGCAACGCGCCGCAGTTGGCGTTAATGTTTCGCCCGTCGGGCGCGGTGTTCAGCAGCGTTACCTCCGCTCGTCCGTCGGCGTTGAGCCGCCGGAAAAGCTCGGGCGCGATAGCCGCGGAGGCGCCATTGGCGCAGTCGGCGACGATCTTCAGGCCGGCCAGAGAAAGTCCGGGAACGCTGTCGATCAGAAATCGAATGTAATCGTCTTTGAAGGCCGGGTTGTCTTCAAGCGGAGGAAAAGTGCTTGAGTCGGAAATCTTGGTCTGCGCGACGTGAAAGAGAATCTCTTCTTCCATGGCCAGTTCGACGGTGTCGGGCAATTTGTAACCGTCTGCGCCGAAGAGCTTGATGCCGTTGTCGTGCCAGGGATTGTGCGAGGCGGAGATGACGACTCCAGCCTGGAAGCCGTGTTTGCGCGTGAGCATTGCCACGGCCGGCGTCGTGATTACTCCGGCACTTTCTACGTTCGCGCCGGCCTGACGCAAGCCCGCGGCCAAGGTGGCGGCGATCCACGGACCGGACTCGCGCGTGTCGCGTCCGATGAGGACTTTGGGCTGGGATGCTATCTTTTTCAGCGAGTGCCCGAGCGCGAGTCCAACGCTGAGAATCGTCGTGGGGTCGAGCGGAGATTTGCCTGCCACGGCGCGAATGCCGTCGGTTCCGAAGAGTTTGCGCTTTTTGCTTGTCGTCATGATCTTGTTTTCTTGCCTCGTTTGTTGGGAGTGGGCGTGGTGAATTCAACGCGGCTCGAAAATGAGCCGTCGGCCAGGCGCGTCGTTAGCTGGTCGCCTGCCGCCAATTGCGCGGACGAGTGGACGAGCGCACCGTCGGCCGCAAGCACCAGCGCGTAGCCGCGATCGAGCACGGCCAGCGGCGAAAGAGCTTGCAGATGCGCGTCGAGCGCGCCAAATTTTGCCGTCGAAATTTGGTGCTTGCGTTCCAAACTACGGTCGAGCCGGGAGCGGAGTTCCGCCAGACGCGCTCGTGCCTGAGCCAGATTCCGCCGCGGATCGTGCTGCAAAACAGAAGCGGCCAGCTTGGCGATGTGGCTTTGCAGTAGCCGCAATTGCGTTGCGAGAGACTCATCCAATCGCTGCGAGGCGTCGTCAAGCCGCTGGCCCAAACGGTAGAGCAGGGCGGTAAAGCTCGCTTCGGCGCGGCCGATGGGCAGTCTCGTTAACCGTTGCCGCGCCTGCAAAAACTGGAAGCGCGCCGCGCGATCGAGCCGGTGTTCCTGCTCGGCCAGATGTTCGGCTATTTTGTGCTGCGCTTCGGTGACGATTTCCGCCGCCGCCGAGGGCGTGGGCGCGCGTAGATCGGCGACAAAGTCGGCGATGGTGAAGTCGGTTTCGTGTCCGATGGCCGAGACCACCGGTAGCCGCGAGCCGGCGATGGCCCGCGCCACTCGTTCGCTGTTGAAGGCCGCCAGATCTTCAAGCGAGCCGCCGCCGCGCGCCAGCACGATCAGGTCGACGAGCGCGCCGGCGTTCAGATCGATGAGCGCGGCTTCAATTTCTGCCGGAGCCTGTTCGCCCTGCACCGAGACCGGATAAAGCAGAACATTCAATCCCGAATGGCGGCGGCCGGCGATATTCAAAAAGTCGCGGATTACGGCACCCGTGGGTGAGGTCACAATGCCGACGGTGCGCGGATACATGGGCAGCGGCCGTTTGCGCTCGTCGTCGAAGAGACCCTCTTTTTTGAGCCGCTCTTTAAGCTGTTCGAAGGCCAGTTGCAAAGAGCCCGCGCCCACCGGCTCCATGGTTTCTGCCACCAGTTGCATTTGCCCGCGCTGCGCGTAGACGCTCACGCGACCGCGCACCAGCACGTGGAGGCCGTCTTCGGGACGGAAGCGTAGTAGCATCGCCTGTCGGCGGAAGAGCACGATCGGCAATTGCGCGTCGGTGTCTTTTAGCGTGAAGTAGACGTGACCCGAGGGAGCGGGGCGATAGTTTGAAATCTCGCCCTCCACCCAGATGTCGCCGAATTCCTGTTCGACCAGTTCGCGCGCCTGTTCGACCAGCTCATGCACTGGCCAGACGCGCCGCGCCGACCGCGTTTCGCCAAAGCGCAGGCCCATCTGGGACGAGGAATTGGCGTCGGAAAAGAATGGATCGTAGCGAGCCACTGTTGAAGAGTGTAATTGCCGAGGGTCAACTGGCGGAGGGGCGATTTTCGATCATGATGCGCAACTGGCGCGTCGCTTCGATCAGCCGCGTGTCGGACGCGGGTTCGGCGGCGCTCTCGCGGGCGAAGGTCAACTCCAGTTCGCGCGCCAGCACCGTTCCGCGCGTCAGCCCAAAGGTGCCCAGCACGCCGGCCAGCTTGTGTGCCGCAGACTGCGCGGCCTCGCGCCGGCTAGAGGTGATATTTTTTGCGGCGGCGGCTTCTTCCAGCACCGCTACACGCCGCAGAATTTCAGGCAAAAAACGCCGCCATAGGCAGTCGATCGCGTCGGCGAGCGCCGCCTTGTCTACACCGTCGCATGGGTCGGGCGATTCCATAGGAAAACTTCAGTCCCAGCCCAGCGCGCTGGCAATCTGCGCGGAGAGTTTGAGCGGATCGAAAGGTTTGAGCAGAACGGCTTCCACGCCTAGACCGGCGAAGCGGCGCTGCTCGTGGCTCTGCACTTTGGCCGTCAGCAGTAGCACGGGAATGTTCGCCGTCGCCGGATTTTTGCGCAACTGCTGGAATGTAGCCGGGCCGTCCATTTCAGGCATCATTACGTCGAGCAGAATGGCGTCGGGTTGTTCGTCGGCGGCTTTGGCGATGCCCTCGGCGCCTGAGGCAGCCGTCAGGGTCTCCCAGCCAGCCACGCTTTCCAGGCTCAATGCCGCTACTTCGCGAATGTCGTCTTCGTCGTCGATAATCAGGATTTTGCGACCCACGTTGGAAACCCCTTTTTATCAGCTATTGTCGAATGCCGAAGCGGCCTTGTCGACCGGGAAAGCGCGCGCCTGTTTATGAATTCGGTACAGCCAGTTCCGGCGGCGTGCTTTCTTCCTGTCGCGAATTGCGCAGCATGGTCAATACCAGGGCTTCAAGCTGCTGGGGCTGCACGCGGGCTTTGGTTAGAAAGTAAGTAGGGCCGAGCGTCAACTGTTGACGCTCGGCGGGTGAAAGCTCGCGGCCGGAATAGACGACCAAAGGCAGTTGCGCCTGATTCTTCTGCTGGCGCAGCCAATTCACGACGTTAAAACCGTCGCCGTCGGGCAGACCGATATCGAGCACCACCAGATGGGGTTGGAATTGAAGGCAGGCGTCGATGGTTTCTTTGCACGAGTGCGCCGTTTGCACGGCGATGTCGTCGCGGGTAAAGACCTCGCCGATGATGCTGGCCAAATCACGATCGTCCTCGACGATCAGCACCCGCGCTTTGCCGCCCGTTCCGCGGAGTACGCGCGCCAGTTCGGCCAGCAGCGCATCTTCCTGCAACGGGTTGGCGACCAGCCCTTCCGCGCCTTCTGGCAGCGCCTTGCCGGTTGGCTGCTCCTCTACGCTAAGCAGAACCACCGGCGTGTGCGCGCTGGCTTCCTGGCGGCGTAGTAGCGGTAGAATCTCCCAACCGTTCATACCGTCGAGCGTGGTGTCGAGTAGAATCGCCGCCGCCTCCTGCTTGGCCGCCGAAAGCGTCTGTTCTACCGTGGCCGCCTGCATTACCGAGTAGCCATGGCGGGCCAGTTGCGCGGCGATCTTCCGTCGCGATTCCGCATGGGCGTCGGCCAGCACCACGGTGCCCACCGGGCCGTGATTCGCTCCAGCTTCGGGCTTGTCGCCCGCCTCGTCCAGCGGCGTCGGGTTGTAGGGCAAAAAAACGCGGAAGGTCGATCCTCGCACCGGATTGCGTTCGGCCCAGATGCGTCCCGCGTGTTGCTCGACGATCGAACGGCTGATCGCCAGCCCCAGGCCGCTGCCGCCCCGCTGCCGCGCATCGGAGGCTTCCACCTGCTGAAAGCGGCCGAAGACCATCTCCAGCTTGTCGGCGGGAATGCCTCGACCATGGTCGATGATCGAAAGAATCACGCCGGTTACGCCCGGCCGCAGCATGACGCTTACCGGCGAATTGGGCGGTGAAAACTTGACGGCGTTTGACAGCAGGTTAGTCATCACCTGCAACAGACGGTCCGGGTCGGCCGCGATCTCGACTCGCGTCGAGTCGTGAATCAGTTGCACTTCGGCCGCATCCGCCATTGGCTGCAGGTCGTCGATGGCCTGCTTCACAATATCCGCCAGTTGCACCGGACGGAAGACCAGCGGCTCGCGTCCGCTCTGAATGCGCTCCAGATCAAGAATGTCGTTGATGAGCCGGACCAGCCGCTCGGAGTTGGTCAGCGCGATATGCAGCAGGTGGTTCGCTTTCTTGTTGGCGCTGTCGATCATGCCGCCGGAAAGCAGTCCCAGCGCGCCGCGGATCGAAGTCAGCGGCGTGCGCAGTTCGTGGCTGACCGTGGAGATG
>PMHC01000318.1:0-8904 GCA_003156495.1 Acidobacteriaceae bacterium | reverse complement strand
CGCTGGCTGATGTCGCGGAAGCAAAACACCGTGCCGGCCGCGCCGCTTTTTTCTCGCAGCGGCGTTAAAAAATATTCGGCGGGGAAGCCGGCTCCATCGGCGCGATAAACATTTGTCTCTCCGGTCAGGTTCTCCGCTTTGCCTGCCGCCTTACGCAGTACGCACTCTTCGTCGCAGTGCTTGTCGGCCGGCGCCGCGCCATGCAGCAACTCGTCCAGCGGTTTGCCTGCCAACATATCGATGGGGAAGNNTGCCGGGTTGGCGTAATTCACTTTGCCTTCATGGTCCAGTCCGCAGAGGCCTTCCGCCATGCCGTACAGCAGAATCTCCGGCCGCGGTTCTAACTTGTTGGCCGGTCCATTCCGCTGCGCTTGCTCGATCAATTCGCCGATAGCCGCCGCCGCTGTTTCGATGGCCGCCATCGCATCGCGGTCTTCGCGCAACGGATGGTGGCAATAAAATTCCAGCACCGCGGCTGTCTTGCCCGCAACGCGGACCGGCGTTGCCCATCCGGAGGTCATCTGATGGCATCGCGCCGAAGTTGTGCGTGGCGTTGCGGGCGCCGCGGCCAGTTCGCCAAACCACGTCGTGCGGCCCTCCTTCCACGCCTGCTCAATCAGCTCGCTTCCGTCGCCCAGCCTCAGCCCCATGCTTTCTTGAATGAGACTTTCCGCCTGCCGCCCGGGAATGCCCCATGCGGTGTCGAAGCGCAACGAGTCCTCGCCTTCACCGGCCGTCCACAGAATCGCTACGTCCCATTGCTGCGCGGTGCAGAGCGCCTCCAGAATGTGCATCTTCGCCGACGAAGCGGGAACACGCTCTTTTGCGATCCGGCTTACAGCTAATTGCAACGCCAACTGCTTCTCGCGCTGTTTTTGTTGCGTCACGTCATGCAGCAGGCAGCGTACGGCCACCGTCACGTCTTTTTCCTGGCGCAGGCTCAAGCTGACTTCCAACTCCTGCGTTTGCCCGTCGGTGGTGTAGTAGCGCAGAGCAGCACGCTCGATCGTTTCTCCATTTAGCGCGCGGTGAAAAATCTCTTCCGCCTTGTTCCCGCTATAGTCTCCAAACAATTCCGTGAAAGAGCTGTTTTCCAAAAGCGCTTTTTGCGCCAATTCAAAGTGCCGTTCCCAGGCCGGATTGACATAGTAGAAACGGCCGGCGGGACTGAGTGTGGCGGCCATTTCGTTCGTGTGCTCAATCAGATCCTGGTACCGTTCCTTCGCTTCCTGTTGCGTGGAGCCTGATTGCTTTTCCGTCTTACGATCGAGGACTACGACCACCATTCCAGTCAGTTGTCCCGTTGTGCTTCGCAGCGGCGAGATGTGCAGCGTTATGGGCAGGAACGTGCCGCTTTTCTGGCGCAATTGGGCCTCGAAGCTGGGCGCTGAAGCCGGGGGCAACGTGCGTATACACGTCAGAAAGGCCATGATCTGGTCTCCGGGAGTGATCGCGGGCGTGCATTCCATCTGGCATATTTTCTGCATCTCCGCTACCAGACGGTTGCCTTCGCCGGGTGCGAGGAAATTCTCCATCCCCCACCGGCTTTGCAACTCCATCGTGCGATAGCCCGTTAGTTGCTCGATTGCCGGATTGCAGTAGATCAGGTTCCCGCTCAGATCGATTGCCGCCACCGCCGGACTGGCCGTGTCGAAGAGATCTTTCAGCCCCTCGCCGAAAGGGCTGGCCGCTATTTCGGCCGTCGGATGCAGCAGCAGCCGGTTCATGATTAGAGCGAAAATCGCCGTGGCGATTCCCGCCGCCGCAATGGGCAAAAACTCCCACCTGAAATGCGGCGTCAGCCGCTCTAAAGCGGTTCCCGCCCACAGCGAGAGAAGTACACACGGCAACAAAAGCCAAAGGTATGATATGTTGCGGCGTTTGGCCGGTTCTTGCTGCGGTCTCGTCTGTTTACCGCTTCCTGTCAGACGCTCGCTCATCGGCGCTTTTACCTCTTCTTCTTGCAGGGGGGCAACATCGTCTTCGGCCGTCGTGATTGTTGACCGGCGCAGTCTAATCCGAGGCAAAGCCGCCTGCGCATCGCAATCGGCTTCGCCGCCCATCAGTTCTTTGGCTTTTACGCCTTTATCGCGCGATGAAACGCTCGCACGATTCGCAGGTGTAGTATAAGCGTTTACTCTTCCCACACTCTAGCCAAATCCACCGCTATAGAGTCCGATGAAGCAAGCCAGTTACCCGGCTTGTTGCTGTTGAGGCGCACAGCTTTTCATATACCGGCGGTGTAAATTGCGGCCTCAAATCGCCGTATACTGGCCCCATGCCGAATCGTCTCGAAGTTGCTCGCCTTTTTCGTCATCTTTTACCCATGATCGGGCTGCTTGGTCTTGCGCTTGCGCCGTCGGTCGGTCGCGCTTGGGAAAACGAGGGGCATCGCATGATTAACCGTCTGGCGGTTACTACGCTTCCCGCCGACGTGCCCGCCTTCCTGCGCGCTCCGGAAGCGATCGACGAGATCGAGTATCTCGGCCCGGAGCCCGACCAATGGCGCTCGCCGGCCGAGCCGGAACTCAATGCCGCGCAGGCCCCCGAGCATTTTATCGATCTGGAATTAGCCGATGCGCTGGGGCCGTTTCCTCGCAAACGCTTCGATTTTGAGGCCAAGGTCTTTGCCGCTGGCCAGCGCCCCGAGAAGATTGGCCTCCAACCCTGGCAAACCATCGAGGTTTGGGAGCGGCTCAAGCAGGCCATGCGCCAGTACCGCGCCATGNNGGCTGGCTCGGCCACTATGTCGCCGATGGTTCCCAGCCCCTCCACGTGACCGTCAATTTCAACGGTTGGACCGGCCCCAACCCCAATGGCTATACGACCGGTCACCAGATTCACCATCTCTTTGAAGGCCCCTTTATCGCTGCCAATATTCATTCCGCCGATGTTCAGGCCAAGATGACGGCGCCTCAAGCCATTAACGGCGACATCTTCGATGCCTACATCGGCTATCTGCGCAACTCGGCGACTTTTGTCGAGAAGGTTTATCAGCTTGAAAAAGCCGGTTCGCTTGCGGGTGCGGGCACGCCCGAAGCCCGTGAATTCGCCGCCGCGCGGCTGGCTGCCGGCACCACCATGTTGCGCGACATGATCTATACCGCCTGGATCGCCAGCGCCCAGCCGGTCGCCGATCCCTACGCCGGCAAGTAGGCGGTCTAAGNNGCCTCCTGTGTGGCTGCCGAATGCGCGTAGGAAAAACTGGTGGGGGAGAGCCTTGATTTGTCTGAGTGATATAAAATCTTGCGTTTCTACCTGCTTATTCTGCTTTGGCGGCGTTGACATCCGGAATCCGTCGTAACATGCGCGTTAGCGCCGCCGTGAGCAGGGCTACTGTGGGAATCGCCACCAGCAGCCAGGCCAGAAATGCCTGACCGGCCAGACCGCCAATCTCCGCGACGATCGACGGCATGGCGTGGAAAACCGGCTGGTGTGCCGGTCCCGCGGCCATCAGTAGCCAGTTTCCCATTCGCATAAATGGCACAATAAGAATCAGTTGCAGCGGTGTTGCAATGCAGTTTGCCGCTTGGATCACGGGAAAGTTCAATCGCAAACCGACCGCCAGTGCAATGCACAGAATGGTCGGCGTGCCCAACAGGGGGATGCAGCCAATGGCAAAGCCCAGCGCCAGCGTGAGTGCCAGCCGACTGGGTGAAATCCCCTGACGTAGCCAAAGCGCTAAATTGCGCTTTGCGGCGGTGGGAATAGTACGCATGATGCTCCTCGGTCGCTTTTTCGGGGCTGAGTGCGGTTTCAAAGTTGTTGAGGCCGCACCTTATTTTTCCCTTTCAATGGTCTGGCGGACTGGTTTTTGTCCGCCAGAAAAGGCAAACAAAACGCGGCGTTTGGGGATAGTACTTGAGGTGCAGAACGCCGGAAATCGTCCCTCTAGCTCAATAAGATTATCGGCAGCTAGAGAAAATTTAATTACCTGCAGGCGAAACTTTTGTAATTGAACCAAAAGCGTGCATGCTGCGCGAACTTACGTAATGCCCGCTTTTTGTGCGCTCTCCGCGTTTCTGCTCCCGATCAGACCCTCCAACGACATATTGAGCTCAACGTGCGAAAAATGAGTGAACTTTAGCTTCGGCGGGGTAAGATTAACGGCTTTTTAGCAAGAGCTTCAAGTAAAAGCGAGTGCGCGCCTGCATCAATCTTTCCTCCCAGCTCTCTTCCCAAGAAGCTCGCGCATGAATTGGATCGCTCTCCGCTGCGGTACACTTGGACCCGATGAGGGTATTCGGCATCGATTGCGGGACCGAGATTACCGGCTTTGGCGTTGTCGATTCCTGCAGCCGGCCGCGCGGGCCGCAGCTTGAGTTTCAGGCCATGGGCGCGATCCGGTTGGCTAGGTCCAAACCTTTGCCCGTCCGTCTCGATCAGGTCTTTACCGAGCTGATCGCCGCGCTCGAACGCTGGCAGCCGGATACGGTCGCCATCGAAGAGGTTTTCTACTNNTTCTACTCGGTGAACGCCAAATCCGCCCTGAAACTTGGCCAGGTGCGCGGCGTGGCGTTGCTGGCCGCGGCGCGGCAGGGAATTCCCGTTGCCGAATATGCGCCGCTGAAGATCAAATCCAGCGTTGTTGGCTACGGATTGGCTAAAAAAGAGCAGGTTCAGTTCATGGTGGCGCGGTTGCTCAATCTCTCCGAGCTGCCCCAACCGGCCGACGCCGCCGACGCGCTGGCCGCCGCCATCTGCCACATCCACACTGCGCAGACGCTGGCGCTACAAGGGGACGCGCAATGAAGGTTCTCTGGCTGGACAGGATTTTGGGCTTTTTCGAGCGGGGTCGCTGTTAGGCGCAAAGGCCTTTGGCGCAATCGGCAATATGAAATCTGAATTTTTTGTACGGCAACTATTTCTTATGGC
Source organism: Acidobacteriaceae bacterium (assembly GCA_003156495.1). GTDB lineage: Bacteria > Acidobacteriota > Terriglobia > Terriglobales > Acidobacteriaceae > Telmatobacter. Next base: position 4,029 of record PMHC01000318.1, on the reverse strand, counting down.
AGAACGACTTTTACGCTTGAAGCCGTGTTCAACTTAAGGGGACTCCAGCGGCCGAACTGTTACCGGGAGACCGTCGAAAGGAATAGGGCCATGAATCTCAAGCAAAGTGGCAAGTGGTTGGCGGCGATGGCTTTGACCGTCGTTGTTGGAGGGCTGGCGCTGCGGGCGCAGAATGGCTCCGGCGAGCCGGCTCGCGCCGTGCGGTTGAGCTACGTCGACGGCCAGGTTCAACTCTCTCAAGGCAATCAGGTGCTGACCGCTCAGGCCGCCGCCAATACGCCGCTGATGGAGGGCATGCGCCTGGTTTCGGCCGACTCCGGCAAGGCCGAGATTCAGTTTGAGAACGGCAGCCTTGCCCGGCTCGCGCCCGACAGCTCCCTGACGATTCAACGGCTGCGCGGCTCCGGCGCCACCTCCACCGCCGAATTGGTCCTTGACTCTGGACTGGCTTACTTCGAGCTTCAGGGCGGCAATCAGTCCGGTTCGATCCGCGTCAGCTTCGCCGGAACGCAGGCGACGGTGAGCGGCGCTTCGGTTTTTCGCATCGCCATGGATACGCCGCCGGGCCAACTCGCCGTTTTTTCCGGCAACCTCCATCTGGAGGCAAGGGACGCTTCCTTTTCCGTCGATTTGCACGGCGGCGAAAATATCGCGCTCAACGCCTCCGACCCCACGCGCTACGAACTGGCCGAGTCGGTCGAGCCCAACTCCTGGGATGCGTGGAACTCCGATCGCGATCAGGCGTTGACGGCCGCGACCGTCTCCCAGACCGGCGTTTCTTCCGATTACGGCGAGAGCCAGAACCCGGCCTGGAGCGACCTGGACGCCAAAGGCAGTTGGTACAACGTTTCCGGCCAGGGCTACGTCTGGTCGCCCTACGATGCTTCCAATCCCGGCTTCGATCCTTACGGCAACGGGTATTGGATGTGGACTCCCCGATACGGTTATCTCTGGGTCTCCGGTTATTCCTGGGGATATTTGCCCTTCGAGTGCGGTCTGTGGAACTGGTACGACAACTTCGGCTGGGGCTGGGCGCCGGGGATGGGCGCTTGCCGGCCGTGGTGGAGAAGCGGCTTCTATGGCGGCGTGAATATAGGCTTTATTCCTGGCGGTTATCGCCGGATTGTGCGTCCGGCGTTGCCTTACCGGCCTATCGGCGGCGAACCGGTTCCCGTGGTTCCGATTAAACGGCGTGTGGTGCTGGCCAACTCCGCGCTGCCGCAGCGAGATAAATCTTCTCCGGTTGCGATTGGCGGAAATTTTGTGGCTCCCATACAGGCGCGGCCCGCGCGCCAGATGCACGGCGATTCTGTACCGTGGAGTGGAGCAGGCCGCGCGCAACCTGGGAATCAGGGAGCGCAGTTTGTGGGTGGACAGAACGCTGGCGCTCGACCCGTGAATCGGCCAAGCTATGGCAGCGCGCCCGCCAGCGGATTGCGTCCGGGCGCAACTGCCGTTCCCGGTCTTGGCGGCGGCGGTTCCGCGCATGGCAACAGCATTCCGCAAAACAGCGGCGCTCCCGCGCGAAATAATAATTCCGGCAGCGCCCCGCCGCGCGGTAACAATAATGGTGGTGGAACGCCGCATTTCAGCAACTCTGGCGGTGGTGGTGGCGGAGGAGCTTCGCATTCGAGTGGTGGTGGCGCTGGCGGTGGTGGCGGCGGCGCGCATAGCAGCAATGGCGGCGGCCATCACTAGAGCATTTTTACCAATGATGTAGAGTGCCAAATCGTGCTGAAGGTTGCCGCTCACTGATGTTCGCGTCAACTCGGCGATCCTGAGTTCTATACACCTTTGGTAAAAATGCTTTAATCGTCGCGAAATCGATTTCCATGCGGGCCGCGAATCTGCGGCCCGCCGCTGTTTTTAGGGCCATCATGCGGACTTGAGGAAATATTTCTCAAGCGCCATTACGAAAGGGAAGAGAGAGAAAATCTAAAATGGCTGCGGGCAAGGAGAGAAGGAATACAATCGCACTTTCCAGCAATTAGGCTTGCGGATGTACTTTAAAACCGCGGCCGCGGTGGCGTTTTGAAGGGGGCGGCTATATAGTCGCTGCGGAAAAACGCGTGGAATGTTTTTCAAATTGCCGTTTTGTTTCAGGGCACGACTTTAGTCGTGCCGAAATTGTCGCAAAATCAATGTGGCCTTTAGGAGGCCCCGCGGGATGCCTTTCTCGGTCACAAATTCAGAGCTGTTCCGCGGTCTGTATCACCGCGCCGAAGCCCTCCCCGCATCATCAATTTTAGGACGCGGGGCAATTATCTGAGAAGATGGATACAACCGTCTCTAGGTACATGGACGTTTTCGTCAGTTTCGGGCCCTGGTCGGATGGAAGTACGAGGGAGTGCGGCTGTTGAGGATGGAATTCCACATTGCGCGTAAGACGCGCCAGCGTTACCAGTTCACTGAGACTCTGTTTTCATTTACCGGAAACGTGATTCTGGCTAATCTTTCCGCCTGCCGAGAATTCGCGCATCGCATGAACCGGGTGCGCGAGGTCGAAAAGCATCCCGAGCTGGCCGTGCACGCCGGTCAACTCTTCGCCATGGGGCTGATCGACGAGGCCAGCCATGCGCTCGTGGCCCGCTACCGCGCGCAGTTCGATCCCCAGGTGACGACCGCGGCTCTCGATTGGTTTGCCGGGCGCGTGGGCGTGGAAAAATTCGACGCCATGCTGCGTGCTTTTGTCGAGCAGTTTCCCGGTTCGACGGTGGTTCACGGCCTGGAGACTCCGGCGCAGTGGCTTGCCGGCAAAACCGATGGAACTTCGCATCGCGCTCTGGCCTTTGAAGAGTTGTTGATGCTCTGGTCGGCCAACCGCAACGAGGCCTTCAAGCCCTTCGCCGAGCTTTTTGACGATACGGCGCTGGCGGAAAAAACCGTTTATCGTCAGGTGACCGCGCAGTTGCCCGCCTACTTTGCCAGCCGGCCGCTGATTCCGCTGCCCAACGCCAAATCCATCAGCTTGCTCGATCTTTTGCGCGCTCCGGTGGTGGGCGCGCCCGCTTCGCTCAGTGAGCAGCTCAAGCTGATTCGCAAGCTCTGGCGGCCGCTGCTGGGCGACTTGCTCGAACGCTTCATGTCGATGGCTGGCGAGATTCTTCGCGAGGAAGAGCTGGCCATCTGGATGCAGTTCAACCCGCCCGCCGCCCGCGCCGCCGAGGCCGCGCGCCATCGTCGCGCCGGCGCTCAGCAAGGCCCCGCAATTGTTCATTCCGAAGTTCCCGTCTTCGGTGATCCGGCCCACGAGTACGAAAAGTTTTCTCCCGACACGGCCTGGATGCCCGGCGCGGTCATGCTCGCCAAAAGCACCTACGTGTGGCTGGCGCAACTGAGCCGCCAGTACGGCCGGCAGATCGGCCGGCTCGACGAGATTCCCGACGAGGAGTTGGCGATTCTGGCCGACCGTGGCATCAACACGCTCTGGCTGATCGGCGTTTGGGAGCGCAGCCGCGCCTCCAAGGCCATCAAGCTGCTCTGCGGCAACGCCGAAGCCGTCGCTTCGGCCTACTCGCTCTTCGACTACACGATTGCCGACGACCTGGGCGGCGAGCCGGCCTACGTCAAGCTGCGCGACCGCGCCTATCATCACGGCGTGCGTCTGGCCAGCGACATGGTGCCCAACCACATGGGCATCGATTCGCCCTGGGTCGTCGAGCATCCCGACTGGTTCATCTCCCGCCAGGATTCTCCGTATCCGGCTTACAGTTTTGGCGGACCCGATCTGTCGCACGACGGCCGCGTCGAAATCAAGATCGAGGACCATTATTACGACCAGTCCGACGCCGCCGTCGTCTTCCGCCGCCGCGACAAGGCGAGCGGCGAAACCCGCTACATCTACCACGGCAACGACGGCACCAGCTTTCCATGGAATGACACCGCGCAGCTCAACTACCTGAACCCGGCCGTCCGCGAGCAGGTGATTCAGACGATTCTGCACGTGGCGCGTCTCTTTCCCGTCATCCGCTTCGATGCCGCGATGACCTTGGCCAAACGCCATTTCCACCGGCTCTGGTTTCCCGGCCC
>PMHC01000045.1:220-8136 GCA_003156495.1 Acidobacteriaceae bacterium | reverse complement strand
AGCCCCTGAGGGACGATTTTCCTCTCTATACCATCGGGTGATTTGCTCTAATGCCACGCAATTAAACCTCTACCAATATGTGAATCTTCTATGGCAATCCTGATACCGCGAATACGCTCGATCAATGTTCGCTTGTCTCAAGCTGAGTACGTGGAGTTAGAGCAGCTTTGTGTCGCTGCCGGCGCGCGTAGCTTGTCTGATCTGGTGCGCGGCACCATGCATAATTTGGTTACAGGCGCCAGCCAGAATGGCGTTCTGGCGCTGACAATAAATCAGCACGCCGCGCAGGTACGGGAGCTGGAACAAAAAGTTGAAACTCTGGCGGCGGAGATTGCGCTGCTGAGGGCCAATACTCCGCCTGCGAACAAAACCGGTGTCAACCGTCAAAATAAGTTGCCGGAAGAGCTGCTTTTGGCCGCCCAGGATGGCCTCTCATCTTTAGCCGCCCAGGAGCGAAATCCGAATAAGGTTTCCTCCCAGGCATGATACGAAGAAAGAAAGCGCGGGTAAACAGTAAGCAGATGGTCGAAGCATCAATACTTCGTTCTGCGGCGGTGCTCATGGGAGTGCTGCTGGTCGCTATTCCCAAGTTAGATGCGGCACCGCCTTACGGAAGCGATGCCGCGCCGCAGACAGGCGGCGCCGCGGATCTCGCGCCGGATTGCAACGCATCGGTATATATCCCCGTAGATAGCTGGGTTTATCCGTCGGTGCTGCGGTTGTATTCATTAGGATTCCTCGATCATGTGTACTTGGGAATGCGCCCATGGACACGCGCCAGTTTGAGTCACATGCTGGAAGACACGGAGACAAAGATCGAAGATGCGAAAGAACGACCTACAGCCGATGAGGCTAGGCGAATCTACGGCGCGTTAAAACGCGAGCTACGCCTGGATGCCGGCGCTGATTGCCCGGAGCAGACTGACAGGGCGATGCGCGTCGAGTCCACCTACACCATTGTGCGCGCGATCTCGGGAACCCCCTTGCGCGACAGCTTCCATCTCGGTTCCACGATCGTCAACGACTATGGCCGGCCTTATGAAAACGGCGCCAATAACTACTCCGGCGCCAGCGGCTACGCCACCGCCGGTCGGTTCACTCTCTACCTGCGCGGCGAATTCCAAGGCGCGCCTTCTGCCGCCGGGTATTCGTCAACCCTATATCAAGCGCTGGCGAATAGAGACGAGACGGTCAATCCAGTAACCGGCCTGGCCTACGCCAATCAGACCACCATTCCGCTAGGGCCAATTGCCACGGCCACCCGCGGACGCTTTCTTGAGGCGTATGTCGCCACGCGGTTGTTCAATCATGTAATCTCCTTTGGCAAGCAGGATGAGTGGCTGGGACCGGCGCAAGGTGCCAGTATGGCCTATTCCAACAACGCCGAAAATATTTATGCCTTTCACTTGAATCGCATCGAGCCCTTATACATCCCCTGGCTCTCCAACATTACCGGTCCCTTCCGCTATGAGCTTACGGTGGGTCCGCTGCGCGGCCATACGCTCATGCCTAATCCGCTCTATGCGAGCGCGAGCGATCCTTCCAGCCAGCCAAATGTCATCAGCCCCGGCAATCCTTGGATACACGTGGAGAAGATCAGCTTGCGTCCCACCAATAACCTGGAATTCGGCTTCGAGCGTACGGCGTTTTTTGGCGGCGAAGGGCACTCGCCCGTAACCATGCACACCTTTCTCAAGAGTTTCTTCAGCCTCTCCGCGCCTCAGCCCAACGTCAAGAACACGCGACATGATCCCGGAGCGCGCTTCGGCGCCTTCGATGCTTCGTATCGGCTGCCTTTTGTGCGCAACTGGCTAACCTTCTATACGGACGGCGAGGTGCACGACGACGTATCGCCGATCGACGCTCCACGCCGCGCCTCTTGGCGTCCGGGACTGTATCTGTCCCACATGCCGGGCCTTCCCAAGCTCGATTTCCGCGTTGAAGCGGCGATGACCGATCCGGGAATCAGAAACAGCAACGGCGGCAATTTCATGTACTGGGAAGGCCTGGAGAAACAGGGTTACACCAACCAAGGCCAGCTCTTCGGCGACTGGATAGGACGCGAAGATAAAGGCGGTCAGGCGTGGGTAACCTATCACCTAAGCGGCAATGAATGGATTCAGGCGAGTTGGCGTAATCAAAAAGCCGCCAAGGACTTTATCGCGGGCGGCACGACGCTGAACGACGGCAATCTACAGGTCGTCAAGCGCATCGGAAAAGATTTCGAAGTCAGCGGAAACTTCACGCTGGAGCGCTGGATGGCTCCAATCTATCTAACCGGCCGTCAGACCGCAACGGCTACAACAATCCAATTAACGTGGTTTGCGGGACGTAAAATCGGGTTCTGAAATTCGCCGTTGGTGGTAGAAGCGCATTGAGTATGGCACAACGCCAGATCGTGTTTTTCTATGAACGACTCGCCAGAAAATAAATGCGGCGCGCTAAGTCGGCCTCGATCATTTCGTAAAAAATTCGCGGGGGATGACCTCCGCTTACGGCTATCGCATGAAAACCGCATATGAATTACCAAACTGACTGATTTGCGTGGGATAATAATCTTTGGCGAGTATTTTGCCGATGATCCGGGTTAAGACAAATATCTAGAAGCTATTTCACAACTGATTGGTTTTGCCGTGGGCCTCTCCCTTGGGATAAAGGTTCACACAGTTTGGTTGTTCCGTTACGGAACAACCGAAGCGGGGCCCTTTCCAAATCAGGTTATGAAAAGCTTCTCGTCCGCAATTGCCTAATAACCGGACGCATTTGAAGAATAAACTTTTCATGGAGGGTGGAGTGAGTACCGAACCATTCGCATCTAATGTGTGTGAGAATGCGTTTCCGGGACCTTTGTGCGAAAGTGCCTCTACAAATTACACGATGTCTCTTGAGAAACCCGATGTCGGTGGCTTAAATGAGGTAACTCCGTTTCCCGTATCCCGCATCGAAGATGCTCCGAACCAATGGTCGCTATCATTGGAAAAGCGGGCTTTTGATGTTACATGCGTAATTTTATGCATGCCGCTGCTCGTCCCGATCCTGTTGATAACAGCCATTGCTGTACGATTAACCTCTCGTGGTCCGGTCTTCTTCTTACAGCAGCGGATTGGTCGATTTGGAAAGCCTTTCACCATTCTGAAGTTCCGCACTTTGGCGCATTTTAAAAAGTCCGCGCGGCCAGCCGTAACAACAAACAATTGCGAGGAATTTACCCCTGTCGGCCGGATTCTGCGTCACGCGAAATTAGACGAGCTGCCTCAAGTAATCAATGTCCTTCGCGGCGATATGACGATGGTGGGCCCGCGCCCCAAGCTGCCCGAGCATCAAATCGGCATTTTACAGTGCCGCCCAGGCATTACCGGCGCCGCGACGATCGTCTTTGCTCGAGAAGGAAAGACATTGGCGAATATTCCAAAACGCAGCTTGGACGAATATTACCGTGAAGTTGTCCTGCCTCTGAAGTGGCAGCTTGACACGGAATATATGGCGAAAGCCTCCTTCTTCACCGATTTGAATTTGATTCTATGCAGTGTGTTTCGCCGGTGGGGAAGTTCAATCGTGTTGGAGTCGTATAACTCGCAATTCATTGAGCGCTGGAGAAAAAAGCATGTCACCAACTGGCAAAGCGTGGCCAGCGTCTCCGCGGACCAGTAAATCTACCGCGCTTAATATTTGCGGGCTGGGCTGAATCAACGGCCCCCTTCAAGTGAAGCGTTACTGCGATCTTACTTACTTGCGGCTCTTCGCTTCCATTTACTCCTAATCACTTACAACGCAGAATCTATCCTGGGCCTTCGCTTTACGAACTTNNAAGTTCGTAAAGCGAAGGCCCAAGGTTTGTCTGGCTATAACTCCCAGCCTTAATGCGGACGGCCGGGCAGCACGAAGTGCTCGGCGCAGCGGGGTTCGTAAGCGTCGCCGGGAACTTTGATCGGGCTGTCATAGGCCGCCGGCTGGCCGCCGATCAGCCGCTGCGAGTAGAGGGCGCGCGCGCCGCAGACGCAGTAGGCCATGCACTCGGTGATGCTGCCGCCGTAGGCGTTGACCAACCAGCTCAGGTCGAGCATTTCGCCGAAGGGCAAGGCGCGAAAATCGAGATCGAGTCCTGCGACCAGCACGTCGTGGCCACCCTCGAGCAAGTGTTTGACGAAGAGAAAGAGCTCGCTGACGAACTGGCCTTCGTCTATGGCGATGCACTCGATGCGCTTGCCGAGAGTCGCTTCTTTTTCATCGATGGCGGCCAGCACCTCCCAGGGATTGGCGGAGTCAAACTCGAGCGCGCTCATTTTGCCGCCGTTAGGATTGCGACTCTCGACGACGCCGGGACCGCTCTTGGCATCGTCGCTGGGCTTGAGGATCAGCACGTTTTGCTTGGCGTATTGGCGGCGCACCTCGGCGCGGCGCAACAGCTCGGCGGTTTTGTTGCTGCGCATCGGCCCCATCATCAATTCGAGTTTGTCTGGCACCTGCGGCCTCCCGGATTTCGATCATAACGCGGCGCAAATTGCGCGCGCCTTACCGCGCGGCGCGCACTGCCGGATCGACCGCGGCCTTAAAAACGCCGCAATGGCCGAAGAAATCGATCAGGCCGGAGGTAAGCGAGCCGTACGGAGCGAAAGAACCATCCGTGGACCTCGCCGCCATGCGCGATTCGCCGCTGCCCTGGGCGTCAAAGAGTCGCGCGGCAAGCTGACGAGCCAACGACAATGAAAAGCTTTCGGCGACAAAAACCCTCTGGTCGCGGACGGCAATCAGCACCGGGCCTTCGTCGGTGGAATAAATCTGCTCGGTCGCATCGCTGGCGGCTTCGTCACGATGTACGTGCGCGTATTTCCTCACCAGATTGCGGCCGTAGAGTTTGGCGAAGGTCTCGGCGGAGTCGGCATTCTTCCAGACGGAGAGATAGAAAAGGCCGAGAGATTTGGTGCTGGCCTGCTCGGCCGGCGTGGCGGCGCGAAGCTGGCCGGCCCAGTAAATGCCGCCGTTCCAGGCCGGGGTCAGATCGCGAGCCGCGTTCTCGCCGCCGTAAAGTTCGGTGAGAATGTGCACGTCGAGCTGGCCAATCTGGCCGATGTCGTAAGGCTGATAGAGCGCATCGACCAGCGGATGAATGTTGGGCAGGCGCGGAATCGCCGGGCTATGCTGGCGCTCGTATTCGCGAGGATTGATGATCTCCCAGCTCGAAGTCGGCGGCCGGTCGAGCGCGCCGGCAAAGGCCGCGCGCCGCCCCTGGTCCATCCATACATCCTGCTCGAAGCTGAGACCATCGCGGTAGGGAAAGAGCATCGACTCGGAGAGCAGCAGCGGCGCGCGCGCCATCATGGGCGAGTCCTCATTCGAGGCCATCTGCTCGCGCACGGCCTCAATCACCTCGGGATCCTTGACGAGGCTTTTGCCCAGCGGCTTCAGAATGTAGTCCATCATGACGGCCGTGGCCTGGCCTTCGACAACGGCATCGCGCGCGGTGTCCATCTCGTCCTTGGCCAGGTGGTCGCGGTCGCCGTCGGCATCGCGCGAAACATCGATGGGCGTCTGGTCGTCCCATTTTTCCAGGTCGGAGTGCTGGTCCTGCAGGGCGTGGGTCAGTTCGTGCGCCATCACCGGCTTCTGCTCCTCGGCATCGACCCAGTCAAGCAGATTCACCGTCTTGGTTTTGGCGTCGTAGTAGGCTTCAATCTGTTCCTTTAACAGCGCCAGCAAAAAGGGCTTGAGCTCAAAGTCGCGATCGAGCATACCGAATTTTTTAAGCACGATCTCGTCGCGCTGCAGCCGCTTTGCTCCATCGTCCTCTTTGAACTTTTCTTCAAGATAGCTTTCCACCGCCGTGCGATTGGTGAGCTGACGCTTGACCGCGCTTTTTACCGGCAATCCGGTCTCCTCGGAAGAAAACTCGATTAATTCATCAACCAGCGCGAAGAGTTTTTTTGCCTCTTCGGGCGTGATGCGGCCGGCGCTTTTTTGCGCTTGATTGCCTTCGATCGGGGCCAGCGCGGCAGCGCCGTAGCGCAGCGCCGCCCTCTGTTGCCCGGCGGCCGCCGTGGCCAACGCCAAACGCGCCAACAGGATCGCGACTTTCCGCCATGCACCACACTGTCGCTTGCTCATCGATTCACCTTCGCGGGGACTTGCCCCAATTCCGAATTCGCTCATTTCGGTTTCCGCGGCTTTCTTATTCCTGGCCTCTTTCAAGGCTATAATCATGATGCGGTTCCGTGCCATGATTTTTGAAGAATACGGCCGGACCGCGGATAACCCCATGTCCGAGTTAACGATCAATCTGCAGGCCACAGCGCTGGCCGAACATCTCGAATCCACGCATATCCCGCATGAATTAGCCGCCTACCACGGCGTTTTAACCCCGCGTCAGTTGGATGCGCCCGCGGCCGAGATCGAGGCGCTCGCCCAAGGGGCGGCCATCCACGATCTGGGCTGGATGCGTCGCGTCGCCGTGCGTGGCGCCGACCGCTTCCGCTGGCTCAGCGGGATGGTCACCAATACGGTTAACGATCTGTTTCCTAATACGGGAGCCTGGAATCTGGTGCTCAATGCCCAGGGACACATCCAGGGCGACCTGACGGTTTGGCGTGGCGAAGAAGAACAGTCGCCCCAACGGCGCAGCCCGGCCGAGGCTTCAAGGCTTTCGTCTGGCGGCCAAGACCGGCTGCTGGGAACGCCCTTCGCCGGCGAATCCGGCCTGGAGCTGGAGATTGCCGCCGACCAGCTCGACAAGCTGCTGGCGCATCTGAATCGCTTCATCATCATGGACGATGTGGAGCTGGTTCCGCTGGGCGAAGAGCATGTGGGCGAGGCGGGCTCCGAGACGGTAATCGGCCTCACGGGACCGCTGGCCGGCGAGGTGCTCGAGCGTGTAGGCCTGCCGGTCGTAGCCAGTCCGATGGCCGGCGTCAGCGTGAACTGGAATGGATGGAATCTGCGCATTCTCCGCGTCCACGGCCTGCTGGCGCAGCATTATGAGTTCTGGCTGCCCACGGCGGGGCTAACGAAGCTCTGGTCTTGCCTGCGCACGGGCGGCGCTTCGCCGGCCGGCTGCTCGGCGCTTGAAGCCTTCCGCGTCGCCGAAGGAATTCCGGCTTACGGCGTCGATATGGTGGAGCACGATCTGCCGCAGGAAACCTCGCAGGCGCGAGCGCTACACTTCGCCAAGGGCTGCTATCTCGGCCAGGAAGTAGTCGAGCGCATTCACTCTCGCGGCGATGTTCACCGGCATTTGCGGCCGCTGGAGCTAGCCGGGCCGCTGCCGCCCAACGGCGCGGAGCTGACCTCAAGCGATGGAACTGTCGTTGGCGCCATCACCAGCGCCGCCGAACTGCCGTTGAAGGCCGAACAGAGAATCTTCGCTCTGGGCATGTTGCGCGCCGAGGCCGAGGCACGCAGCCAGAGCTTCCGCTACAAGGTCGGAGCAACCGAGGGAACGGCCAGCATTCTAGCCGCGCCGCCGGAGTTGAACGGAAAACGGGCCTAAGCTGCCGGTCTGCCGAGAAGCGATCGACGCAGAAATGAAATCGCGGGCCGAATCTGCTGCCCGCAACGCAAAGTGAGAAACTTAAAGCTATGAGCGATACGCCGAAGTTCGAAGTGATTGACCGCCGCAAGATCAAGGCGGAAGAAGAGCAGGAAAACTCCCAGCACAAACCGCAGGCCGATCCCGAGCCGCCCAGCGCTGGCCCCCAACTGGTGGTCAACGAGCCCAAGCCAGCCACCGCCGCTGCGGAAGAAACTGGCAACGAAGCCCAGCCCGAGCTGCCGCCTCCGCCCACTGCCCAGCAAAGCCGAGAGCAGAAGGCTGCTTACGCTGACGCCTCGCAGCGCCTCGAAGACATCGTGCGTGCCCAGAATCCCGCCATGGGCCCTCAGCCCAAGCTCGGCTTCGAGCAACTCGTGCAGCAGTTCTACGTCTC
>PMHC01000045.1:0-189 GCA_003156495.1 Acidobacteriaceae bacterium | reverse complement strand
TTGAGCGTTCTGGCCGAAAAAACCCGGGGCAATCTGTCCGACGTCGAAGACCGCACTCTGCAATCCGTACTCTTCGAAGCGCGCACGGCCTTTCTCGAACTGACTAGCATGATCAGCCTCCAAGCCATGCAGCCGCCCCAACCGCCCCCACCTGGCAAGCACTAAAACAGTGGACAGGTGACAGAGGAC
>PMHC01000229.1 GCA_003156495.1 Acidobacteriaceae bacterium | reverse complement strand
TGCGGATTGAAGTTGTTGATGGCGGGAAAAATTTCCGTGTCGGTCTTGGCCGCCTGAATCACGCGCTTGACCTTGTTCAACCCGTCGGGATCGTGAATCGCCGCCCCTTCGATCACCGGATACTCGCGCAGGTTGTCGTCGCTCATCGCCATCAGCGTGCCTTGCGGCGAATCCACATGCAGCCACTGCGGGAAGAGCANNGCACATAGTAGGCGGCGCGCAAGCCTTCACCTGTATTCAGGGGAATGTCGGAGGGCTTGCGGGCGGTCTTGCGCCGCGCCGGCAACTGGTTTTTGCCCCCGCGCAACAGCGGCGCGCGCTGCTCGGTCAGCGCATGGTAGTTGTGCTTAGGGGTAGGCAGCAGCAGTTCAGGCAAGTGCTGATTACGCAAAACGTTAAAGGTAAAGCCGGCCAAGACCAGCGTCGAAACCACGGCCGCTATATCGAGGAAACGGCGAAGGCGCTTCCAGCGCTTGCGCTCCGGGTCGAAAAAAATCTGTTTATCTGGCATGTCCGGTGACTAACTGACTCCCGCGCGAAACCGCGCATTCTCTCGCTCGCATTTTACGATCAGGACGGCATCGAGGGAGATCGGCGGAGAGGCCATCCTTGGAAATGCCGCACGCAAGCTGTACAGTACGAATCGTATGGAAGCCGGCCGAGAGAGTCAATTGACGTTGTGGATGCGCCGCGGAATTCCCAGGCAAAAATCAGTCGTCGGCGCGATTTCTGCCGCGCTGGCGCTGGCCTCGGGCCTGGCCCTGCGCCTGTGGATGCTCAAGCTCCTCTTTGAAGTCAACGGCGACTCGCTCATCTACGGCGGAATCACAAAAAATCTTCTGCTGCACGGCCGCTACGCCCTTACCACGGGCTTCGGCGAAAGCTATCCCACGCTGATCCGGTTGCCCGGCTACCCGCTGTTTCTGGCTGCCTGCTTCCGGCTCTTCGGCATGGAAAACTACTTTGCCGCCGTCTGCGTACAGATCGCTCTTGACCTGCTGGGCTGCCTTTTGCTGGCCGGCTTTGCCGCGCGCATCGCGCCGGCGGCCTTGCGGCGCGGTGCTGCCCTGGCCACGCTCTGGCTGGCCTGCCTGTGCCCCTTTACCGCCGCCTACGCCGCCGAGCCGCTGGCCGAAACGCCGACGCTCTTCGCCCTCGCGCTCGCTCTGTGGGCCACGGCTAAATTTCGCCAGATGCCTGCCTGGGGAAGCGCTCTCGGCTTCACCCTGGCCGTCGTCTGTGCGGCGCTGCTGCGTCCCGATGGCGCACTGGTCGCCGTGGCCTTGGCTCCGGCGCTGCTCATCGGCCTGCCCCGGCCGGTTGCTCCGCGCAAGCTGGTCCGCATCGCCGCCGTTTGCCTGCTGCTGGCTCTCACACCCTTCGCGCTGTGGACCGGCCGCAACTGGCGCGTCTTTCACGTTTTTGAGCCGCTGGCCCCGCGGCTGGCCGTCGATCCCGGCGAAAGCCCCAACCTCGGCTGGGAGCGCTGGGTCAAGAGCTGGTGCATGGACTTCTCTTCCACCTACGATATTTACTGGAATGTTCCGGGCGACGTACTTGATCCAGCCAAGCTGCCCGCACGCGCCTTCGACTCGCCCGCGCAACAGGCCGAAACCCTGGCGCTGGCCGACGACTACAACAGCCACGGCATGGCGCTGACGCCGGCTCTCGACGCGCGCTTCGCGCATCTGGCACAGGCCCGCATCGCCGCCCAGCCCCTGCGCTACTACCTGTGGCTGCCGCTGGGCCGCGTGGCCGATATGTGGCTGCGACCGCGCATAGAAAACCTGCCCATCGACCTGGACTGGCAGGTTTACGCCCACCATCATGCCGAAACGGAGTTCAGTTGGGCCTATGCGGGCCTTAATGCGCTCTATTTGTTGTTGGGAATCGCCGGACTCTGCCTGCGGCCGCATCTCTGGCGCGCAATGCTGGCCTACATCCTGCTGCGCAGCGCCCTGCTGCTCACCATTGAAGCGCCTGAAACGCGCTACACCCTCGAGTGCTTCCCCATGATCTTTGCCGCCGGCGGCCTCGCGCTCGCCCGCTTGCCGGTCCGCGGCTACTTGTTAAAGCTGAAGGCGTTCTTGGGCATGGGCTGATTCACCCGGATGTTGGTGAAGCGGCAGATGCGGGACTGCCCTTCCCCCTCGTCGAAGATCTGCTTCAGGCTGACGGCGCGGGCCGCGTCCAGCCACACAATGACCTTGGGAATATTCTTGCGGATCTGCGGGTCCTTGGCAATCAGCTCCAGCTTGTCGGTCTTGACGCCATCGAGCACCTCTTCGCCCAGGTACTTGATCGTCCACTTCTGCGCCAGTTCGCTGCCCTTGGCCCCAAAGCCCAGCATCAGGTAGCTCTCGTACTTGCTGACCTGCGTATAGACCTTCGCGTCCTGTTCCTTGCCGGTATCGGAAAGCCGGAAGACGCCGCCGGCGAAGATGTAGGTTTTCGCCGTGGGCCGGCCGTTATGCTTGGCGATGTGCGCCGCCATCTGGAAGCGACTGCCCTTGCGCTCGTAGTAGGCCGTCCCGGTCATCACGTCCTTATCTGGAATGGGATTGGTCTGGAGCGTGTCGAACTCGACCTCGGCCGAGGTGGACTGAAAACCCTGCGCCGCGACGTCGAGCCGCTGCAGCACCCGAGTCAGATCGTCGGCACGCGCCGGCAACAGACACATCGCAAAAATTGCGAAAAGGACAAAACGGCTTTCTGAACGCATAGAACTCCCTACCCTGTTAGACGCTTCAAGGCCCCCAAACGAACGAAATAACTGCGCTTTATCGATGCGCCCAGACCTTCCAGACAAGATTTCCCTGGGTATCGGTCGCCGTCTCCCAGCGCTCCACGTAAACCGCGTCGCCGGTGACCGGCTCGATGGCCTCGCGCAGTATCTTTTTCACCTGCTTGTACGGCGCGCCGGCGGGAATCGCCACATCCGAAGCCTGCACGGTGACGATCACGCCCACGCCGTTGCCGACCATCTGCAGCGGGTGCCCGGCGCCGGCCATCAGCTTCGGCTTCGCGCCGTAATCCCACATCTGCGGGGTGGCGAAGATAAACAGCAAAATCAGCGTCACCATGATGTCGTAGTGAAAGGAGCCACGCGCATAGGTCCAGTAAAAATAGCTGCGCAAAACTTCTTTAAAGCCGCGCCGCGTCGGCGCTGTTTCGTTGATCGTGGAAGACTCCATTTAGAGCTCCTTCTCAATGCGTTCGATTCCGCCTAGGTAGGGACGAAGCGCCTCGGGCACAACAACCGAGCCATCGGCCTGCTGGTAGTTTTCTACAATCGCCACCCAGGTGCGGCCCACGGCCAGCCCGCTGCCGTTCAGCGTATGTACGAACTCCGGTTTGGCCTTGGCGCCGCCGGCCGAAGGCCGGTAGCGAATGTTGGCCCGCCGCGCCTGAAAGGCATCGAAGTTCGAGCAGGAAGAAATCTCGCGATACAGATTCTGCCCCGGCAGCCAGACCTCCAGATCATAGGTCTTAGCCGAGGAAAAGCCCGTGTCGGTGGTGCAAAGCAGCATGCGGCGATAAGGCAGGCCGAGCGTCTCCAAAATCTCTTCGGCGTCGCGCGTCAGCTTTTCGTGCTCGGCTTCGGACTGGTCGGGCCGCGTGAACTTGACCATCTCCACCTTCTGGAACTGGTGCTGGCGAATAATGCCGCGCGTATCTTTGCCCGCCGCGCCGGCCTCGGCTCTAAAGCAGGGCGTGTAAGCCGTCAGCGCGAGTGGCAGCCGCGCCTCGTCCAAAATTTCGTCGCGATACAGGTTCGTTACCGGCACTTCGGCGGTGGGAATCAGCCAGTGGTCGTTGTCTTTGAACTCGCCACGCGAAGCGGCCTCGGCATCGGCGTCAGAGCAGCGGAAAAGATCCTCAGAGAACTTGGGCAACTGGCCGGTGCCAAAGAGCGACTTCGAGTTGACCATGAAGGGCGGCAGCACCTCTTTGTACCCCTGCTTCTGCGTGTGCAGGTCGAGCATGAAGCTGACCAGCGCCCGCTCCAGCCGCGCGCCAGCGCCCATATAAACCGCAAAGCGCGCGCCGCTCAGCTTGGTCGCGCGATCGAGATCGAGAATCCCCAGCGCCGCGCCGATATCCCAGTGCGACTTGGGCGCAAAGTCGAATTTCCGCGGCTCGCCCCACGTCTTCATCACCTTGTTGTCGGCCTCCGAAGCGCCGGTGGGCACCTCATCGCGCGTCAGATTCGGAATGCGCGCCAGCGCGAAGCGCAATTGCTCGTCAAGCGAGGCGGCGCTCTTGTCCAGCTCGTCCAGCTTGTCTTTGAGCGCGCGGGTCTCGGCCATCACGGCCTCGGCCTCGTCGTGCTTGCCGGCCTTCTTCAGCGCTCCCACCTGCTGCGAGAGCTCGTTGCGCCGGGCCTTGAGCTGCTCGGACTGCGTAATGGCCTCGCGGCGGCTCTTGTCGAGCGCGCGAAAATCGCCTAGCAGCGCGGCCGGGTCGGCCGCCCGCGCGCGCAGTTTTGCTTCCACTACGTCCAGATGTGCGCGAACAAATCCTAAATCAAGCATTCTGCCTCTAGTTTACTCGACTGGACGGGCTTTGCTGGCGGCGGGAAAAGGCTCGTTCCGGGAAAGTTTTGAAGGGGCACGGCTTAAGCTGTTCAGTTCCATGACAT
>PMHC01000064.1 GCA_003156495.1 Acidobacteriaceae bacterium | reverse complement strand
ATCGACATGCAGGTGCGCAAAATCACTATCGAGTCGATTCAGCGCGCCGTAGCCGAGCAGTTCGGCATGAGAATCGCCGACCTGAAGCAGAAAAATAATTCGCGCAATGTCGTCGTTCCGCGGCAGATCGCCATGTATTTGGCCAAGCAGATGACCGAAGCCAGTTTGCCGGAAATCGGCCGCCAGTTCGGCAACAAGCACCACACCACGGTGATGCACTCGATCGCAAAGATCGACGAGCAACGCCGCACCGATAAAGATCTGAACCGCATGTTAGGCAAGCTGCAAGACGTGCTGAACTGCTAGTGCGGTTGCGTGTATACAGCAATCATTCGCTTACCCGTTTCATCATGATGCCGCCCTTCACGGGTGGCATCATTTTTTCCGCATGCTTTTCGCGGCAAATCGCGATTAATGCAGAAGCGTCCCTTTTCGAAATTGGCGATGGTGGCGATGGGCAACGTAGTGGCCGATCAGCCAGCCCGTAGCGCTGCCCACCAGCACGTCGGAAGGGAAGTGCTCGCGGCCCATCACGCGCGTGAGGCTGACGCCGGTGGCCGCCGAGTAAAGAGCGAATTGGCTCCAAGGAGCCGGATACTCGCTGGCCAGCGTCGAGGCCGCGCACCAGGCCACGATGCTATGCGAGGACGGGAAAGAGGAGTCGGCGCCGACGCTGGACTGAAAGAATCGTCCCCGACCGCTATCGACGGCCGGCCGCTCGCGCAAGAAGGCAAACTTCATCGCCTCTTCGACAACCACGCCGTCGACCATCGCCTCCCCGCTTAGCAGACCCGCCTGACGCGCATGATCGTCTTGGCGGAAATGGCCGAATCCATAGAGGGCAACCGGGGCGGCGATCCAGCCGCCGATCAGCGCATTAGAGGCGTTGAGATTCGCCTGATTGAAATCAGCGTCATGCGAAACCAGTTGCGCCTCCCGGTGGTCGGTAGCGATGGCGGCGCCTGTAGCGAGCAAAAGCGGCGCGAGCCACTCGATGTCGCGCGCGTGCAGCCGGGCTGGACTGCTCCAAATATTTTTTTGATCGTTGAGGAGGTCGCGCGGCACCGTGCGCAAAGAAACATTCTCCTGTACAGGTGCGGGCGCCTCCGGAAGTGGCTCACCGGAGGTGGCGGATTGCGCCCAGAGGCCGGTTCCGGCATAAAGTGAAAGTAAGCACGCACACAAGGTTTGACGGAGCAGTAAACGGATATTCGGTTGTAAGTCCGATGGCGTTTTCTCCACGTTGCAATACCTCCAGGAAGTTTCCGCTCTCCGATTCCGGCGTGATTCAGATTATTTTCACGTATAGGAAAAGGGAGACGGAATTCATTTTGCCAGATTTTACCAGCGCAGCGCTGAAAATGTTGATTTCCTTGAAAAGATGGTCATTGTCGCCGGAAAAAAATTCGGCGAAAAGGGCAGTTTCAAATGAATGCGAATGATAACAACAGCTTTTGAAAATTCATACGCGCGCGGCATTCCCGAGGGTAGTTGTCGCGTCCTTATTGAAAACAGGTAACTTACTTTAGGCTGGTTCAACTGAGAAACCGCCTGACGGCAAACGTCATCACAGGGTAATATAGTAAAAGGTTTTAGGTAGGGGGAGGTGAGGTCAGGTGGCCGAGGTTCGCGTACAAGAAGGCGAGCCGCTGGAAAATGCTTTGCGCCGGTTTAAGCGGAAGGTACAGCAGGAGGACATCATTAAGGAAGTTAAGCGTCACTCCTACTATCTGAAGCCAGGTGAAAAGAAGCGCGTCAAGGCAGCATTAGCGCGCAAGCGGAATCGCAAGAAGGCTCGTAAAGAGCAGGACTAATCAGGAACGCGTTTCTGGGATTTTCCCGAGCAATAACTTAAAGGGATGACTATCAGAAACGCATAGCCCGCAGCGAGAATCACGTCTCGGCGGCTTTCGTTAATCGTTAGCGAAAGCCGCCAGAGAGTTGAAAAAAGCAGGCAGACGGAACCACGCCGCGGTAATGTTACTTGGAATCGTGCTCGGTTTTTGCCGATTCGCACGTTGAAGTCATAAGGTTCTTTCCAATGAAAAACCTTGCGGCTCGAGTGGAATTCAGCGAAAACCTGAGATGAGTGAGTGATTGTAGCCCGAGTACGGACGAGCTGCGTTCAATTCCCCACCCAGTCCACCGGGAGAAGGTTTAATAACCGCCTCATTTTACGTGCGGTCCGGGCCCTTGTTGTGCATTGCGAACGTTGACAGGGAACCGAGACCGGCTAGTTCGGATAGAACTGCGCCCGTTTTCGGTGGATCTCCCTGTGAGGGAAGCCGGCCATGGAGTTCACCGATCGAGTCCTAAAATGTGTAGACTGCGGCGCCGAGTTCGTTTTCACGGCGGGCGAGCAGGTCTTTTTCCACGATAAGCAGTTCAAGAACGACCCCAAACACTGCAAACAGTGCAAGGCAAAGCGCGCACGAGGATCGTTACGGGTCCGCCCGGAGACGCGCACAACTTGCTCGGCGTGCGGCGCCGAAACTACTGTTCCCTTTAAGCCCACGCAAAACCGGCCTGTATTATGTCGGACCTGCTTCCAAAAGATGGGTAAGCCACAATTAACGCCAGCGGAATCTGCCGTCAAGCAGCAGCCGAGCCTCGTGCAAGACTGAAAAGCAGATCGCTCCACCGGTTACAGGACATACCGGAACGACGGATAGGTGTGCCTGCCGGTAGATGGTGCTGAAGAGTACGGCAAGCCGCGCTCTTCAGCGCCAAGTGGAGAGCACTGTTTAAGTCCTGCTTTGCGTCTAGGATTTCTTTTTGAGGGCCCGGTGGCCGATGTCGTGCCGGAAGTACATGCCTTCAAAATGAATTTCTTTAATGGCCTTATAGGCACGAGCCAAAGCCTCTTCCAGCGAGTCCGCCGTGGCGGTTACGCCGAGCACGCGGCCGCCCGAGGTGACCGTCTGCCCATCGACCAGCGCCGTACCGGCGTGAAAGATCACCGTCTCTGGAAGCTGCGCGGCGGCTTCAAGGCCGGTGATCGGCAGCCCTTTTTTGTAGCTGCCCGGATAGCCGCCGGAACTGGCCACGACGCAGGCCGAAGCTCCCTGCCGCCAACGCAGAGCCGTGTCGGCCAGCCGGCCGTCGATGCAGGCCTCCAGTGCCTCCACCAGATCGCTTTCCAAACGCACCAGAATGGCCTGGGTTTCTGGATCGCCGAAGCGGGCGTTGAACTCGAGCACCTGCGGCCCGCGAGCGGTCATCATCAGTCCGCAATAGAGCACGCCCACAAATGGTGTATCTTCTTCGGCCATGCCGCGCACGGTGGGCTCGGCAATGTGGCGCAGAATCCATTCGCGCATTGCCGGATCGAGCAGCGCATCGGTGGAGTAGACGCCCATGCCGCCGGTGTTGGGGCCGGTATCGCCCTCGCCGATGCGCTTGTGATCTTGCGATGGAACCAGCGGCGTGACGTGCTTGCCGTCGCTCAGGCAAAGGAAGCTAACCTCGTCGCCTTCCAGAAACTCCTCGATGAGCACCTGGCGCTCGACGGTGCCCAGCAACTTGCCGGAAAAAAGCCCCTCTGCCGCCTCGATGGCGGTGGCCCGCGATGGACACATGATGACGCCTTTGCCGGCGGCCAGGCCGTCGGCCTTGACCACGATCGGCGCATGGAAAATGTCGATGGCCTTTTCCACCTCGGCCTGGTTGTTGCAGATGGCGTAGTTGGCCGTGGGAATCTTGTGCCGCTGCAGAAAGCGCTTGGCAAAGCCCTTGCTCGATTCGAGCATGGCGGCGGCGCGCGTGGGGCCGAAGGCGCGCAGGCCGCGGGCCTGAAGCTCATCGACGATGCCGAGCGAAAGCGGCACCTCGGGGCCAACGATGGTCAGATCGGGGCGCTCGGCCTCGGCCAACTGAATCATTGAATCCAGACTGTCCACATTGACGGGCAGACAGCGGGCCATTTTAGCCATGCCGCCGTTGCCCGGAGCGCAAACCACCTCCGTTACACGCGGACTGCGCGCCACCGCCCAGGCCAGGGCGTGCTCGCGGCCTCCGGAACCAAGAATCAAAACTTTCATGGAAGCAACCTTTCCTCTCGGCTGAACCAAACATTGCCCGAAGGATTATGGTCGCAATGCGGGCGGGGGAAGTCAAACGGGAGTACGGGAAAAGATCGCCTTCACCTATACTTATGCGGGAGTGCCAGAGCAAAGCGCCCCCGTCTGTCGAGAAAATCGCGATGGTTGAGTTCCACATCAAGCCGCATCTCCAGCAGGTGGCCGAACGAGAGGCCCGGGAGCGTCAACTGCGCCTCTTCCGGCGCAATCAGGTCATCGGGCTGGTGACCGTGGCTGCGGCGGTCTGCGCATGGTGGCTTGTACACACACATCCAGGCTGGATCTTTACGCCGGGCTGGTGGCGGTGGTGAAACAGTGGACAGTGAACAGTGCGCAGGGAACAGTTGTCAGTGAGTGCGGCTGAGATTTGCCAGGCCGCATTGAATATTGAATATCGAGAAAGCGATTGACTCATTTGCCCCACGCATCGTCGCCCGATCCGCTTGCCGTGCTGCTGCTGGGCCCGACGGGCAGCGGGAAAACCGCGCTCTCGCTCGAGCTGGCCGAACGCTTTGGCGGCGAGATCGTCAGTTGCGACTCGGTGGCCGTTTATCGCGGAATGGAGCTGGGCACGGCTAAGCCTACGCTGGAGGAGCGGACGCGCGCGCCGCATCACTTGATCGACGTGGCCAATCCCGACCGGCCATTTACCGCCGGAGCATATAGCCGCGCCGCGCGGGAAACGCTTAAAGAGATTGCGGCGCGCGGCCACCTGCCGATTGTGACCGGCGGAACGGGGCTCTATTTGCGGGCGTTGACCGAGGGGCTTTTTTCTGGGCCGGCCCGGCAAGAGGAGTTACGCGCGCGGCTTAATAAAAGCGTGGAACGCCACGGCGGCGGTTGGCTGCATCGCATTTTGCGGCGGATGGACGCGACGACGGCCGCACGCATCCATCCCAACGACGAGCCGAAACTGATCCGGGCTATCGAGGTCTGCGTGGCCGGGCACAAACCGATGTCGGAGGCGATGGGCCGCGATCCGTTGACTGGATTCCGTCTGCTGCGAATTGGATTGAACCCACCGCGACAGTTGCTATATGACCGGCTGAACCGGCGCTGCGCGGCGATGTTCGCCGCGGGGCTGGAAGAGGAAACGCGCGGATTGGTCGCACGCTACGGACAGGTGAAGGCGCTCGACTCGCTCGGCTATCGACAAGCGCTGGCGGTAATTGACGGCTCATTGAGCGAGGAAGCCGCGCTAGCCGCCGCGCAGCAGGGGCATCGCAACTACGCCAAACGGCAGATGACCTGGTTCCGGCGCGAGCCCCAGGTGCACTGGATCGAGGATTTCGGCGACGAGGCGGAGACGGTGCGCGAAGCGGCGAAGTTGATTGAAGCCGCGCTGAAAATGAGCGCTGAGTGCCATTGTCCCTATCGGCTAGAGTAAAACGGTAAAAATTCGAGAATTCTATTTATTGTCAGTTATCGGTTGGTTTGTCTATATGGTCAATAGTAAGTATCTCAATTGGACCATTTGCAGGCTTCAAATCAAGGCCAAGCTGATCTCGAAGAGCAACAATAATCTGCGGCTCGGAAATAGAAGCCGATGGCTGAGAAGAATCCGCTTCAGGATTCAATACAAGACGAAGATTATACTTACCTGAAAGTTCTGTCTTATTTACAACAGGACGGCTGATCCCAAGACTCGGCAATGACAATGCCAGAGTGTCCAGAGTTTCGGCTTGGCCATAGTTTGCTCTTCCATCACCGGATTCCGATGAAAGTATATCTTTAGCCTCAGCCGCCTTGAATTTTGGCCCACCCTTGGCGATAACAAGTTCGTAGACTCGCCCTTGCTTGATTTCGCGATGCGCCTTCAAATTGAATCGCGATGCGAGCAGTGCTTGAAGCGCCAAAAGCTTCGATGGAAAATCCAGCGCCTTCCACTTATCCACAACAGCGTCATCTACCTTCGCCTGAATATCGTAATTTTCGGAAAGGCACCAGTTAGGCAATCCCTTCAGACGATCAAAATCACGAAAATCATAAGCCATGCCGATCAGCATGAGCGGCGGCACTCCGCGAATAGCGAAGCCGCTTGAGGTAAAAGCGGCCCCCTGGGGAAACGGCTCCTTGCTTTTGCGAATCGAAATAACGTCAAAAGTAACCGGAGGTTCGATCGATGTGCGATTTGCCGGGGACTGTGGCACTCGCGTAGTTGTGATCCCTTGAGCGACCGCTGTGGACGCTACGCCAAGCGCCATTGCAAGCGCTAAAAGCGGAAGCTCTCCGAATAAATGCGCTTTGATACTGCCATTTCCGGCCATCGGCTTTTCTCCTCTTCCGCTTTTCCTTCGTTTTCTACTGAATATATTGGTTTGACGAAAACCTTTCGATCAGATATTAGACTAAGCGTGTGCATGCGGCGATTCCGCCAGAGTCGGAAACGCCCGAATGGAGATCCCCTTGGCAGAAGCAAATTCCGAGACGATTTATGACGTGGTGGTGGTGGGCGGCGGTCCGGCCGGTTATACGGCAGCGATTCGCGGCGCGGAATTCGGATTGAAGATAGCGCTCGTCGAAGCCACGCCCAAGCTGGGCGGAACCTGTCTGCATGTGGGCTGCATTCCCACCAAGGCGCTGCTGTATAACGCCGAGGTTTGGGAGCATGTGAAGCGCGCCGCGGAGTTCGGCGTGATGGGCCTCGGCACACCCACGCTCGATTGGGCCGCGGTGCTCAAGCGCAAAAACGCGATCATCGCCAAGCACGTCAAGGGCTTGGAATTTTTGATGAAGAAGCACAAGATCACCGTTATTTCTGGTTTTGGAAGACTGCAAGGCAGCGCCCAAGGCGGCGTGCACTCGGTTGAGGTGGAAGCCAACGGCGCAAAGAGCGAGTTCAAAGCCAAAAACGTGATTGTGGCCACCGGCTCGGAAGCCAAGCTGCTGCCGGGGTTGAAGGCCGACGACCGCATTTTGACCAATGTCGAAATTCTGAATCTGGCTGCGCCGCCCAAATCGCTGATCGTCATCGGCGCCGGCGCGGTGGGCGTGGAATTTGCCTCGCTCTATAAAAGTTTCGGGACCGAGATCACGATGGTGGAGTTTTTGCCGCGGCTGGTTCCGGTCGAGGACGAGGAAATTTCAAAGGAGCTGGCGCGACTCTTCCGCAAACGCGGAATCGAGACCAACACCGGCGCGCGCGTGGAAAAGGTGGAGCGGACGGCCGAGGGCGTGCGCGTAAGCTTTACCGACGCCGACGGTAACGCGCAGACGAAAGAGGCCGAGAAGGTTTTGGTAGCCGTGGGGCGCGCGCCACGCACGGCTGGGATCGGACTAGAGAAGACCAAGGCTGAGCTGGAGCGCGGCTTTGTGAAGGTGAACGAAGCGCAACAGACGGCCGAGCCGGGGCTATACGCCATCGGCGACATTGCGGCCGGGCTGCCGCAGTTGGCGCACGTGGGCTCGATGTGCGGCATGGTGGCGATGGCCAAAATCGCCGGACGCACGATCAGGCCAGTGCGCAAAGACAGGATTCCCGGCTGCACATATTCCGAGCCGCAAATTGCCAGCGTGGGGCTGACCGAAGCCGAGGCGCGCGCCAACGGACTCAATGTAAAAGTGGGCAAGTTTCCCTTTGCCGGCAACTCGAAGGCGACGGTGCTTGGCAGCCACGACGGCTTTGTGAAGGTGGTGGCCGAGGCCAAATATGGCGAGATTCTGGGCGTGCACATCATCGGGCCGCAGGCGACCGAGCTGATTGCCGAAGCGGTAACGGCGCTGGAGCTGGAAGGCACAATCGAAGAGATGATGTCCACCGTTCACGCACATCCCACGCTGAGCGAAGCGCTGCTTGACGGCTACGGCGCGGTAGAGGGCATGGCGATCAACGCATGACGCCTGCGCCACCTGCGGTGGGACAGCCTCGTTGCGCGCACGGCGGCTAGAGATGCGCGGAACGAGCGGCGCGCACATGAGACGCGGCGTTTGGCGCGCGCCTATAATTGTAGATAACCCTATCCCGGCTGCGCACATTGCCTTGGCACCCTGGCGCATGACGCCGGGCCGAGGAGGAATTTAGTGACTCCGACACCGGAGAATCCCAATCAGTTGCCCGCGCCCAATCAGCCTAATGGCATTACGCGCACGATCGAGCAAAAACCCGCAACCGTTTCCGTCACCGCCGGCGCAAGCGTAATCACCGACATTGGCGACAACAACATCACCGAGCAGGCGGAGAATATCCGCTACAGCAGCGATGAAGCAATGGTCTGGCAGGAGGCGCCGTCGCTGGCGTTGCTGGTGCCGCGCGCGCTTGGCTACATCGCATGGTTGATCGTGATCTTCGTCGCCTGCAGCATCGCCAATCACGCCATCGGCCGCAACCCGGAAGCACGCGCCATGATGGAACGCAACGGCGTGCAAAGCTCCTCGATTGCGCCGCGGCACGCAACGACGCACAAAAAGGGCGGCCACCATGCAAGCGCCGACGATGCGGCAGACTCATCGACGGACACTGCCGCGACGCCGGCCGACGATACCGACAGCGATGCGGCCGAGCCGCAAGGGCTCACGCTCAACCGCATCTTCTTTTGGGTAAAGAGCGGCTTTACGGCGCTGTTCGCTATTCTCTTTCTCTTTTATCTGTTCAAGCTGAAGACGACCAAGTACAGCGCTTCAAGCCAGCGACTGATCGTCGAAGAAGGAGCGTTGCACTCGGTGAACCGGCCCTACGAGCTGCACAAGCTGGGTGATGCGGTCATCTTCAAGCCCGCGCTGCTGCGGCTATTCAACGTTTCGAATCTGGTAATCACCGAGCCGCACATCGAGCTCAAGGGATTGCGCAACGCCGAGTATGTACGCGACATTCTGCGCCAGGGCGGGCAGCTTGAAGCGCAGCGCGCCGATAAGATTCGCTGGCGGTAGAACGATTGATAAGAACAAAAAAGGCGTCCGCTACGGACGCCTTTTTTGTTGGCCACCGCTGTGGCTTTGCCAACTAGGAATTTCGGTTACGCGGCTAAATTCAATCGCTTGCTAGACCCGGTCCAACTCGGCGAAGAGATCGCCAAGAACGATGCGGATGGGCGAATCGGGGATAGCGAGTTCGCCGGTACGGACCAGTTCAAGGCCGTTCGTTGTGCCGCGATAAGCAACGCGGGCGTAGGGATCGACGACCCAGAGGTTTTCAACGCCGAAGGCGAGATACTCCAGTGCCTTGGCCTCGGTATAACGCAGCGATTGGTCGGGCGACTGGACTTCGACAATCAAAAGCGGCGGATGGGTGAGAATCGGCTCACGCTTGGAGCCCTCGCGCAGGACGGCTATATCGGGAACGCGGAAGTGCGTTTTTTGCGTTTGCACGCGCTGCTCGGGGAGCGCGTAAACGCCCCAGTCGGCGCGGTGGTTGTTGAATAGCGTAATTAAAATTCCCTGCACGTACGCATGTTCGAATTCGCCCAAGTCGCGCTCCTCGATCACGCCGTCTACATACTCGCAGTCGTGCTCGTAGACGGTCGAGAGGTACTCCTCGACGGTGATCGGTTTGTCGAATACAGGCTGCGTCGCCATGCAGATAGTATCCTCCGAATCCAGTGAAACCGCCAGAGAGGGCTTATTCGCGTGTTTCAACAAGCCCGCGAGTTGGCGGATAATTTCTCTATGACGTTCCGCCGCTTTCTCACCTCCGCAGCCGAGCTGCTTGCCTTTACTGCGGTTTTTGCCGCTCATTCCAGTTACGCGCAAAGTTTAGATGAAGCCAACTCGCTGCTGAAGGCCGCCACCGAAAAATACAAGCCGAATGAAGCGGGCAAGGCGCGCTTTACCTACCGGGAGGTGCGCCACCAGACGAATTACAAACCGAATGGCAAAAAGACCTTTGACGGTACCAGCCTTTACGAGACGATTTTTCTCTACGATAAGGAATACCAGCGATTGCTGGAGATTAACGGCAAGCCTCTTGAGGGCAAGACTCTGGAGGCCGAGCAAAAACGCTACGAAGAGGCCGTGAACCGGCAAAATGGCTTGAGCCTGCAGCAGCGCGCCGAGCAGGCGCACGGCCGATTCGCCAACGTGAACATCAACTTTCATAAGCTGCTAACGCTTTACGACAACCGGATTACGCGCCACGAGATGATCGACGGCCACGAATGCACTGTAATTGAGTCCGTGCCGAAAAGCTCCGCGCCCGATGCGCCGCAACGTCACGTTACGATTTGGATTGACGAGAAAAATCACGAGGTGGCCAAAGTCGCCTTTGAGCTGCTAGCCGACGAAGAGGGTTTGCTGAAGGGATCGAGCGGATGGTTCACGATGAAGACAATTGACGGGGTCGCCGTCGATACAACAAATCACATCGATTATCTGATAGCGGACAAAAAGCACAAGGAAAAGGAATTTGCGCGAGTCGTCACCGATTCCAGCTTTAGCGATTACAAGCGGTTCACCAGCAGTAGCCTGATTGTGCCTTCGGATGAAGACGCGCCGCAGCAGCCGTAAAGCGGAGCGCGGCTCGCGTGGAAGCAAATCGCCTGTGCGGGCGATTCAGCGCAAACAAAAAGAGCGTCCTAAGCGGACGCTCTTTTTGTAGCTTTGCTGGCGGTTTAAAGCTCCATCGACTGCGTAGCAATCAGTTGCTTGGCTTTGGCGATGAACTCGGCCAGAGGCATGGTGACTTGCTCGTTTTTACCACGGGTACGGATGTTGACCGCTTCCGCCGAGGCTTCTTTATCGCCGAAGACCACGATGTACGGAGTCTTTTGCATGGCGAAGTCGCGGATTTTGGCGTTCATTTTTTCGTTGCGATCATCGACCTCAACGCGGAGACCCGCGGCCTTGAGCTCGGCTTCGAGCTTCTTCGCGTACTCAAGGTGGCGCTCGGCAATGGGCACCAGGCCAACCTGCACGGGCGCGAGCCAGAGCGGAAATGCGCCGGCGTAGTGCTCGATGAGGACGCCGAAAAAGCGTTCGACCGAGCCGAAGAGCGCGCGGTGAACCATGACAGGCTGATGCTTTTCGCCGTCTTCGCCGGTGTATTCGAGCTCGAAGCGGGCCGGCAGATTGAAGTCAAACTGCACGGTGGAAAGCTGCCAGAGACGGCCGAGAACATCGACGAGCTTGATGTCGATTTTGGGGCCGTAGAAGGCGGCTTCGCCGGGGATGGTCTTGTAAGGAATCCCCTTGGCTTTGAGCACATGGTCGAGCGAGTTGATGGCCAGGTTCCAGTTCTCATCCGAACCGGCGTAGTGGGCGCGGTCGTTCGGGTCCCAGGTGGAAAGCTCGACTTTGAACTCATGGAAGCCGAAGGTTTTGAGCACGGCTTCGGCGAAGTCGATGCAGTTGTTCACTTCGCTTTCGATCTGTTCGGGCATGCAGAAGATGTGGGCGTCATCCTGCGTAAAGCCGCGAACGCGCAGCAGGCCATGCATGGTTCCAGAGCGCTCGTAGCGGTAGACGTTGCCAAGCTCGGCGTAGCGGGCGGGCAGGTCGCGGTAGCTTTTGGGCGAGTTTTTGTAGATGAGGATGTGGAAGGGGCAGTTCATCGGCTTGAGCCGATAGAGGCCATCGTCCAGCTCCATGGGGGTGAACATGTTCTGGGCGTAGAAACCTTCGTGGCCGGAGGTCTGCCAGAGATTGATGCGGGCGACGTGCGGCGTGTAAACGAGCAGATAGCCGCGGCGGAGGCACTCTTCGCGCATCCAGTCTTCCATCGTCTTGCGGATGATGGCGCCTTTGGGATGCCAGAAGATCAACCCCGGACCAGCCAGATCTTGAATGCTGAAAAGGTCGAGCTGCTTGCCGATGACGCGATGGTCGCGGCGGGCGGCTTCTTCAAGACGGGCGAAGTGGGCGTCAAGATCTTTTTTGGAGAAGAAGGCGGTGCCGTAGACGCGCTGCAATTGCGGGTTCTTTTCGTCGCCGAGCCAGTAGGCGCCGGCAACTTTGGTGACCTTGAAGGCCTTGACGCGGCCGGTCGAAGGCAGATGCGGGCCGCGGCAGAAGTCGACGAATTTGCCGTTGCGATAGAAGCTGACCTGATCGCCGGGCTTGGTGAATTTGGAGACGAAGTGCGACTTCATGAAGTCGCCGTCTTTATCGAATTCAGCTAGAGCTTGCTCGCGCGGCTCGTACTCGCGGGTGAATTTGTCATCGCGGGCGACGACTTCGGCCATCTTTTTTTCAATGGCGGCAAGATCGTCGGGGGTGAAGGGCTTTTCGCGATGGAAGTCGTAGAAGAAACCGGATTCGGTAGCCGGGCCGTGGCCGAGCTTGGTTTCGGGGAAGAGCTCGAGAACGGCGGTGGCCAAAACGTGCGCGGCCGAGTGGCGCAGAACGGTGAGCGCTTCGGAATCTTTTTCCGTGATGAGCTCGAGATGGACCGAGTCGGTAAGCGGTGTGGTCAGATCCACCAGACGCGCTACCGAGGCATCTTCGGCCGCATACATGGCCGCTTCGTCGGAGTCTTCGGCCGCTTTGGCGGCGGCAATCACGCCGGTGAGCGGAATCAGCCGCGCGGCGACCGAAGCCGAGGCCAGGCGCGGAGAGATGGAGTTGGCGACTTCCAGAGGCGTTGTGCCAGAGGGAACTTGGCGGACCGAGCCGTCGGGAAGATGAATATCGATGGTTTGCGTGCTCATAATGGCGTTGGATTCCCGAAAGGCCTGCGGGAAGTTCGTGTGCAGGTCTTTCTTTGAGGATAGAGGTTCATGGGCCGGAAAGTCGAGCGGGACGGGCTCAAGCCTCTTGCGCCAGCGGTTTGGCGGGAGTTTGCCGAGCCTGCCGCGTCTGCCGCAGCAAATGCCAGCAGCCGCCCACGATCAGCGTCAACAGAATCGAGCATTCGATGTTCTTCCAGCAGGCTCTGGAAGCGTTGGCAAAATAATTCATCGCCCCCACAGCGGTAGCGCAAGCGCGGCCACTAGCCGCGGCCTCGTCACAGCGGTAATCAGCCGCCAGGCGACGAGCGCCATCGCGATGGTGAAAGGAAAAATCTCGTACTCGATCAGGCGGGGATTGAGCAGCAGCACGCCAAGCAGCAGCACCGGCAGCCACTCCTCCCGACGCAGCACCCCTTGCCGGTAATAGCGCGATAGAT
This sequence comes from Acidobacteriaceae bacterium, assembly GCA_003156495.1. GTDB lineage: Bacteria > Acidobacteriota > Terriglobia > Terriglobales > Acidobacteriaceae > Telmatobacter. The sequence goes on along the minus strand of PMHC01000064.1, from coordinate 8,827 downwards.
AGAGCAGAACCAGAAAGAGCGGCAGCGCGGTTGCTAAATAAAAGAACATCTCCGGCTTAGGATATGGCAGGCCAAGCGCCGCAAACGCTGCGCCAAATCTGCCCGCCGGGCCTGAACCGAAATCTTTGTTGAAGCTGAAAATGCGATCGATGGCGAGTAGATAATTGTGGAAAGAAACGGGCCAAATGCGGAATTGCAGCGCATAAGCGCCCAGCACGGCCACGGCTGTAGCGATCGCTTGCGGCCATTGCTTACGCCCGGCCAGCAACGGAATCGCCAGCAGCATCAGGTAGGGAATTTTGAAGCAGGCGGCCAGAATGACGGCGGCGTAAAAGAACAGCCAATGGCCGCGGCTCCATCCCCACCAAGCGGCTAAAAACACTAGGCCGAAGAGCAGAAACGCGACATTCCCGCTGAGAACGGAATCGAAGATCAGCAGCCCAGGAAAGAAGACCGCGACCGGCGCAAGCATCAGCGCGATGCGCCGCTCCCGCGGCCCGGCAAGACGCGTAGAAACCAGCAGTTGCGCCAGAATCAACAGGACGTAGACCGTCCAGTAAATGGTGGCGACTACCGCCTGCGGAAGCGCGCACAAAAACTGCAGCAACGGCAGCGTGGCCGGCGAGTAGACATAAATGATCGGCGGTTGTTCTTGAGCTTGCAGCGTTGGACTCTGCCGATAGGCGTCCTGAGCGGCGATGCCTGTCAAATAAGGATCTTGGCCGACGTGCAATGCCTCCATCGCCCGCTGCAAAACTCCGTAATCCCAGGCAATCGTCCCGTCTCCGGCAATCCAAAAAGGAATGGCTAGCATTGAGAAAAGCCAAAAGACGCAGAGCAGAACTGGGTAGGGTGCTGGGAGCTTCACGCGGTCCAATCCTTTACAGAGGGCGGTAGCAATCGTTGCGCGGCAGCTGTAGCAACAAGAAAATGGTATCGCACGCCGCCGCGATGAACTTTTGCAACGATTGCTGTCGGCGCGGAATCCCTAATGCAGGGTGGATATGATGCGCTGGATGGGATTGCTGTTTTCGTTGGTGATTTGTTTTACCGTGGCCGGGCTAGGCGGACGCTGGACGGCCGGCGAAGTAACGGGCTGGTACCAAAGGCTGGAGCGGCCGACGATAGCACCGCCGAACTGGGTCTTTGGACCGGCGTGGACGTTGCTCTACGCGCTGATGGCCGTGGCAGCCTGGCGGGTGTGGTTGACGACGCCGAGCGCGGCGCGGAGCTGGGCGCTGTGGCTATTTGTGGCGCAACTGGCGCTGAACCTCGCCTGGTCGTGGATCTTCTTCCAAAGACATGAGATCGGGTTGGCGCTGGCCGAGTTGATTTTGCTCTGGGCGGCAATTGGGGCGACAACAATTGCCTTCGGACAGGTGACTGCGTCGGCGGCCTGGCTGATGGCTCCCTACTGGGCGTGGGTGAGCTTTGCCGCGGTGTTGAATGCAGCCTATTGGCGGCTGAACCGAGGGTGAAAAACCGGGGTAAAAGGCGAGCAAAAGTTTGAAAAAAATGGGCTTTGCGAAAGGGATTGAAGGTTTTAAACCAAAACGAGCTGTTTTTGTAGACGGATCAAGTGTGATTTTGTTTATTTTGAATAAGTTATATTGTTTTTGCAGCCGCCAAAACCTGCTTGGCGATTTTTTTATTTTTTCTGGCGGTGATTTTTGCGGCTTCCGCGTCAAGGCGAAAGGCGGCAATGGCGACCTTGGCCACCTTAAGCAGTTCGGCGCTTCTGCTCTCAATGATGAGATCGTTGGCGGCGGCAAAAGAAACGCAGGCAATAAAATCGCGAAGTTTCTCGAGACTGGAGAGGTCGGGGAGCGCGCGCAGGTAAACCTTGGCGGCATGGCAGTGAGCGACGAACTCGTTTTCATCGCTTTCCAACTGCTGGTTGTAGGCGCGGCGGTAGGCACGCCAGCAGCGGGCGATCGCGGGATTTTCACGGCAGGTGGGCGACAGGGTTTCGTTGGCGGTCAGAATAGAGGTTGGCATAGAACCATTCTCCAGTAGTTGTAGAGTGAAAAAATTGCGTCCATCTCAGGCAATTCAGAAAGGATGCGCATCGCCGAAGGTGGGCCCTAAAAACACAAAAGGACTGGGATTGCTCCCAGCCCTTCCGTGGTTTTCTTAGATTCTGCCGGAATCCGGCCGATCAGGGTTTAGAGAGGCTGCACGTCAGCAGCCTGCCATCCCTTGGGGCCCTTCACTACGTTGAACTGCACGGCTTGACCTTCTTGCAAGCTCTTGAAACCGCTTGAATTGATCGCAGAGTAATGCACGAAGACATCTTCGCCGTTCTGGCGNNAATCTTGCTTGGTTGGGCGAGTACTGCTCACGCCCGGTTCGTTTCTAACGCTGACGTAAGTGTACCATTATCCGTCAAATATATACGCAGGAAAATTGTATTCGGGGGAACTTACGTGTATTACCTCGATTAAGATGTTGAATAATAAAGGCTTAAACAGGAAAAACAAATCTATGATAAGGTAAAATTTCGCCGTGCTATACGATTCCGTCCCAAAATTGTTTGCCCAAGCCGCCGAAAAGTTAGAGGCGGAGTTTGAAAAACTGCCCAAATTCGAGATCGCGCAGGATGGCTGCGCGACCGTCGAAGCAATGGCGAAGGTTTTGGCCGAGACGGCGCACAGACTGGGCGATAACTACCCTTATTTTCATCCACTTTACGCCGGGCAGATGATGCGTCCGCCGCACCCGATTGCGCGGGCGGCCTACGCGTTGGCGATGAAGATCAATCCCAACAATCATGCGCGAGACGGCGGACGGGCCAGCTCGGTGATGGAGATCGAGGCGGTCAACCAAATCGCGGCGATCTTCGGCTGGAAGGAGCACCTGGGGCATCTGACCTCGGGCGGCACCTTCGCCAATCTGGAGGCGCTGTGGATGGCCGGGCAACTGCGGCCGGGTGAGCGGATTGTGGGCTCCGAGCAGGCGCACTACACGCACCAGCGGATTTCCGGGGTTTTGAAGCTGGAATATAAGGCGATCGCGGCCGACGGCGCGGGGCGGATGCGGCTGGATGCGCTTGAAGAGGAGCTACGCCGGGGCGGCGTGGGCACGGTGGTGGCAACGCTGGGCACGACGGCGATGGGAGCCGTCGATCCGCTGGACGAGATTCTGGAACTGAAGAAAAAATACGGTTTCAGGGTGCATGTGGACGCGGCCTACGGGGGTTACTTCAAGCTGATTGAAAAAAGTTTAGAAGCTCCGGCGCGACGGGCTTATGCGGCGATCGGCCGGGCGGATTCGATCGTCATCGATCCGCACAAGCACGGGTTGCAGCCCTTTGGGTGTGGATGCGTGCTCTTCAAAGACCCGAGCGTGGGACGGTTCTACAAACACGATTCGCCGTATACCTACTTCACTTCGAATGAGTTGCATTTAGGCGAAATCAGCCTGGAGTGCTCGCGGCCCGGCGCGGCGGCGGTGGCGCTGTGGGCAACCGAGCGGCTGCTTCCGCCGGTCGCGGGCGGAGAGTTCGCGCAAGGGTTGGAGAAGGGAAGGCGTGCGGCGCTCGATTTGGACCGGAGATTGCGGGCGGAGGCAAGGTTCGCATCGTTAACGGCCAGCGCGCCCGAGTTGGACATGGTGGTGTGGGCGGTGCGGGCAGACTCCGGCGAAGAAGCATCGGAAAGAGCACAAAAGGTTTTTGACGCCAGCGCACGTCGCGGATTGCATCTGGCTTTAGTACAATTACCGGGATCATGGTTTGGAATTCCGGAAAGCCTGGAAAAAGCTGAGAGCACAATCACTTGCCTGCGCTCGGTGCTGATGAAGCCGGAGCATGAGGCATGGCTGAATGAAATTTGGAAGAGACTGAGCGAAGCCTGCGAGGAAGTGGTGGGCTAGGGAAAAGTTTATCATTGGAGATGAAAACGTTCTCAGCAGCAACGGCCGCAGGTACGTCAAAGGATTTTTAGGATTCGAAATTCACTCTTGAGATAGGAAACAGAGATGCACGATCCAGCAGTATTCCGCACGATGCATAAAGATCGCTTCCATGCCGAGCCGGAGATTTTTGTAGGCCCCGGCCGGGTGAACCTGATCGGCGAGCACACCGACTACGCCGAGGGATTTGTGATGCCGGCGGCGATCAACTTCGCCACATTGGCCGGGATTTCGCCGCGTACAGACGGCAAGATCGTGATTTATTCGGAAAACTTCCGCGAAGAAAAGAGCTTCGAAGCCGCGGCGCTGCCGGCCAAGGGAACCAAAGAGTGGACCGACTACCCGATGGGAGTGGTTTCGATTTTGACCGGGGAAGGGCATAAGTTCCCCGGCTTCAGTTTGAGCATCTGGAGCGACGTGCCGCCGTCGTCCGGGCTTTCAAGCTCGGCGGCGCTAGAGGTTTCAACGGCGCTGGCGGTTTTGTCGCTGGTGGGCGCGAGCTACCCCGGCCCGAAGCTGGCGCGGCTCTGTCAGCGGGCGGAAAACGAGTTTGTAGGCGCCAATTGCGGAATTATGGACCAGTTCATCAGCGTGAACGGCAAGGCCAATCACGCGCTGCTGCTGGACTGTCGCGATTTGAGCTTTAAGCTGGCGCCGATTCCCGACCATATCGCGCTGGTGATCGCCAATACGATGGTGAAGCACTCGGTGGCCGGCGGAGATTATCCGACGCGGCGGCGAGAGTCGGAGGCGGCCTGCGCGATTATCGCCAGCCACCGGCCCGGCGTGCCGTTTTTGCGCGACGCGACGCTGGAGGATCTGGCCAAGTGCGGCAAGGAAATGGAGCCCAAGAGCTATTTGCGGGCCAAGCACGTGATCAGCGAGAACCTGCGCACGGTAGCCGCTTGCGAAGCGCTGGCGAAGGGCGACATGAAGGAGCTGGGACGTCTGATGAACGAGGCGCACTGGAGCTATAGCCGGGACTTCGAGGGCAGTTGCGTGGAGGCCGATACGATGGTCGAGCTGGCGCAGGATCTGCCGGGACTGATCGGCGCGCGGCTGACCGGCGGCGGCTTTGGCGGCTGCACGATCAACCTGGTGGAACAGACCGAAGCGAAGAAATTCGCCGAGGAGCTGGGCAAGCGGTACGCGGCCAAAACCGGAATCAAGCCGGAGATTCACGTTTGCCGCGCTTCAGATGGAGCGCACAAGCTGTAGACCAATCAAGAAGAAAATCGAAGGGCGCGGGGGGTGGATTCATCCCCCGCGCTTTTTTTATTGGCACGGATTGTATGCGACTTTTTCGGAGTGCCTACATCCAATTAAGTGAGTCTGATTGGGATAAAGAATAAAGCGGCAAGGCCGCGATCCCCAGGCTGAGGCGGCTGCGCCGGATCAAGCGCGCCGTAAAAGAAGGAGCATTTTCACCGTTGGTGCAATGCGAAGTTCAGCCCTTCCCCCTCCATTCAAGCCGGGCAAAAACCAAGGCCTGGCGCGAGTGGAGCTGCAGGATACGAAGTCCGCATTCATCATCGGTGAAAATGCTCCGGAACCTTTAACCGATATATGTAAGGAGTGCTTCATGCTGACAGTTGGAGACAAGTTTCCCACCTTCGAGGTAACCGCGACGGTCGCGCTCGATCCGCACAAGGCTTTTGAAACCATCACCGAGAAGAGCTACGCCGGCAAATGGAAGGTTTACTTTTTCTGGCCGAAAGATTTCACCTTTGTCTGTCCCACAGAAATCGCGGCCTTCGGCGAGTTGAACAAGGAGTTTGCCGCGCGCGGGGCGCAGGTGTTAGGCGGCAGCATTGATTCCGAGTACGTGCATCTTGCCTGGCGGGAAAACCATCCCGCGCTGAAGAATCTACCCTTCCCGATGCTCTCCGACATCAAGCGCGAGCTGGCCGGCCAGTTGGGCATTCTGGAAAAGAATGCGGGTGTTTGCCTGCGGGCGACCTTCATCGTCGATCCTGAGAACACGATTCGCTTCGCCTCGGCCAACGATTTGTCGGTAGGCCGCAACCCGCAGGAGGTTTTGCGCGTGCTCGATGCGCTGCAAACCGGCGGGCTGACCCCCTGCAACTGGCAAAAGGGGCAGGAAACATTGAAGGTGTAAAACAAATTCAAATGTTGCCAAATCCAGGGTGGAGCCGGTCCGATTCCGGCTCTGCCCTTTTGCTTAGAGGGCGATGATTTAAAACGCTTTTAACCTTATCAAGATCATGATTCATCAGTCACTTAATTGAAATGCGCCCGGCGTATCCCAGCCGAAGTGGGAATGGCGCGCCCAACCTTTGAGGCAATCGCGCAGGACATTTCGCATTCCTTGTTAAACTTGAGTGGAGTTTACCCCGATGAACACCTGGTACCGCGTTCACGGGGTCTAGCTCGTCCAGATTGCGCGAGCTGAAGCAGCCGGCGATCTACGAGAGCGGAAAAGGATGAGTATGCAATCGACTTCTTCAAAACTGTTTGCATCCGAGGCGTTTCCTAACATTGGCTATGTGGCGTACTTCTCGATGGAGATTGCGATTCAGCCGTCAATGCCGACCTACTCGGGAGGCCTGGGCGTGCTGGCTGGCGATACGCTGCGCGCGGCAGCCGATCTAGGGGTGCCGATGGTGGCCTTTACGCTGCTGCACCGGAAGGGATACTTCCAGCAGCATCTGAACGCCGACGGCATGCAGACCGAGGAGGTGCAGCCGTGGAATCCGGCGGATTTCTGTACCGAGGGGCCGGCGCGGGCGACCGTTTCGATTGAAGGCCGCGTGGTAACGCTGCGAGCCTGGCGCTACGACATGAAAGGCTGTTTCGGCCATGTGGTGCCAATCTACCTTTTGGATACCGATCTGGACGGCAACTCGGGCTGGGATCGCGGCCTGACCGATCACCTGTACGGCGGCGACACGAACTACCGCTTGCAGCAGGAGATCGTGCTGGGCATGGGCGGCGTGCGCATGGCCAACGCGCTGGGCATGCACGTGAACGTCTACCACATGAACGAAGGCCACGCGGCGCTGCTGACGCTGGCGCTGCTTGAGAAACAGTTGGGCGGCGGCCCGGCGGGCGCGGCCACCGAAACCGATATCGAGCAGGTACGTAACAAATGCGTTTTCACCACGCATACGCCGGTGCCTGCCGGCCACGACCGCTTTTCGACCGAGCAGACGATACGCATTTTGGGCGGGGAGCGAACGGCGCATCTGGAAAAGCTGGGCTGCTTCCGCGACGGACTGCTGAATATGACGCTGCTGGCGCTGCGTTTTTCGCGTTACGCCAACGGCGTGGCGATGCAGCACGGCAAGGTTTCGCGCGCCATGTTCCCGGAGTTCGCTATCGACTCGATCACCAACGGCGTGCATGCGCCGACCTGGACCTCGGAGCCGGTACAGCGGTTGCTCGACAAGCATTTGCCCGCATGGCGGCGCGACAACCTCTACGTGCGCAACGCCATCGACATTCCCGAAGCGGAGATGCTGGCCGCACATGCCAGCGCCAAAGAAGAGCTGTTGGCCGATGTGGCCTCGAAGACTGGACTGATACTGAATCCCAATGTGCTGACGCTGGGTTTCGGACGCCGTGCGGCCACCTACAAGCGCGCCACGTTGATGTTCACCGACCCAAAACGGCTGCAAGAGATCGCGGCCAAAGCCGGCGGCTTGCAGATTCTTTACGCCGGCAAGGCCCATCCGCAAGACGAGCCGGGCAAGGCGCTGATCCACCAGGTAGTGGAAGAAGCGGCCAAGCTCTCGAATAACCAGCTCCGCATCGTTTACTTGGAAAACTACGACTGGCGACTGGGCGCGCTGCTGACGGCCGGCGTGGATGTGTGGGTAAATACGCCGCGGCGGCCTTACGAGGCTTCTGGCACCAGCGGCATGAAGGCGGCGATGAACGGCGTACCCAGCCTGTCGATTCTCGACGGGTGGTGGATCGAAGGCTGCATCGAGGGCGTGACCGGATGGGCGATCGAGGACGGCTCCAACGACGCCGAGGAAGCGACTTCACTTTACGTCAAACTGGAAAACGCCATCGTGCCGCTCTATCGCGACTCGCAGGAAAAGTGGGCGCGAATGATGCGCACCACGCTGGCCTTTAACGGCTCGTTCTTCAATACCAGCCGCATGGTGAAGCAGTACACGCGCAATGCCTACTATCCGGAGCCGCTCGCCGAGGTGACGAAAAAGGTCGAGGAAGCGGTCTACGCGGATTGAGCAGCCTTTAGCCGCTAGCTATTAGCTCGGGGCATAACTACGAAAGGTCGCGGCAAAACAGAGTCGTCAGTTAGCACAAAGGCCGCCGGCAATGCCGACGGCCTTTGTGCTGCCAAAAACCTCGGCAAAAACCTATTGATGCGGCCGGCGCTACTTCTTTTTCGGGCGTTTGTAGAAGGGCAGCGAATGCTGGCGGGCGCGCACGGAGTTGCCGCGCACGTCAACCAGAAGATCGCCGCCAGATTCGGCTACGGATGCGGGGACCAGCGCCAACGCGATGTTGGTCTTGAGGAAAGGCGCTGGCGAACCCGAGGTGACGACGCCAATTTGCTCGCCGCTCAAAGACTGCACTGCGTACCCGTCGCGGGCGATTCCGCGCTCGACCATCTCGAGACCGACCAGGCGGCGCGCCGGTCCTTGGGCCTGAATCGCCAGCAAGGCCTCGCGGCCGATGAAGTCGCCTTTATCGAGCTTGAGCCAGCGGCCGAGGTTGGCCTCGAAAACGTTGATCTGCTCGGAGATTTCGTGGCCGTAGAGGCTCATGCCGGCCTCAAGCCGCAGCGTGTTGCGCGCGCCCAGCCCGCAGGGGCGGATGCTGAACTCCTCGCCGGCCTCAAGCAGCGCATTCCAGACCGAAGCCGTGGTGGCCTCGTCGGAGGGGATGTAGAGCTCGAAGCCGTCTTCGCCGGTGTAGCCGG